>JAGOEF010000088.1 GCA_017997855.1 Bacteroidales bacterium | reverse complement strand
CTATAATGATGAATATATGTTCGAAACAGGTAACCCTGCCCTTAAACCCCAGTTTACCGATAATTTCGAAATGAATTTCAGCTATAACGACATGCCCCTGTTTGCCATTGGACGCAACTACACCCATGATATTTTCTCTCAGGTGGTTTATCAGCATCCCGACTACGAAGATGTGTTGGTAAGAACCTACGACAACCTGGGCAAAAACACCGAAACTTATTTCAGAGGAATAGCCGGACTGCCTCCCGGTGGGATTTACTATTTCGGCGTAGGTGCCCAATATGATCTAAACGAATACGACGGCTACTATCAGGGAGAACCCTTACAATTTACCCGTGGGAGTTGGCGTTTCTTTACGTTTCACTCCCTCACCCTGTTCAAGGAAACCAAAATTCGCGTCAGCGGCTTTATGATGGTAAACGGAAACTGGAATTTCTACGAGTTGGGCACTTTCGGTCAACTTAACATCAGCATTACCCAAACACTACTTAATAAAAAACTCAGCATTTCGCTGAGTGCCCGCGACGTACTTCGCACCATGGAAACTCATTTTGAATTGAATCAACCGGGTGTATATTCCTATGGCAGCCGTTACACCGATAACCAGCGTTTTGGTATTAATATCAGATATAACTTTGGTATTTCTTCGAAAAAAGACAAGAACGATATGTTAAAAATGAATGGTGAGGAATAGTTTGGTCAGCACTTTTTTTTATACCTTGCATTGATTAAAATGAAACTGAAACCATGAATAACAAATTGCTAAGAACACTTATCGGAAGCCTGAGCTTCACCACTGCCCTATTTGTTTTTCAGGCCTGTTACGGAACTCCACAGGCTGTTGATAATGACTTTCTGGTCGAAGGTCAGGTTACCTCACGCGCTTCCGGCCAACCCGTGCAAAACATCCGGGTAGGCATCGAAGGAGATTCTCAACATCAGTACACCGACTCCGATGGCAGGTTTTCGTTTTACACCGTAAAACGAAACAACATCAAGCTGGTTTTTGAAGATACCGAAGAACAACCCGGCAATTTTGCCAAAACCGACACCTTAATCAATGGTTCAAGCGACACCGTATGTGTAAACATAAGTTTGGTGGAGGAATAACCTGTTGAAATTTCCTAAAAAACTGTTTCTGCGTTTCCGCGATGCTGAAATCAGGCGTCACGAGCTAAATTACCTGTTTTGGGAATGCACACTGCGTTGTAATCTGAATTGCCTTCATTGCGGAAGCGATTGCAACACATCAACAACTATCGCTGATATGCCCCTGAATGATTTTATCGGGGCACTAAAAACCATACCCAGACCTTCAAAAAATTTCACAGTAGTCATGACCGGAGGAGAACCCCTCCTGCGCAACGACATCGAAGAATGTGGAAAAGAAATCAGAAAACTCGGAATGCAATGGTCCATGGTCAGTAATGGAATTCTGTACACTCCCGAACGACACAACACCCTGCTGAATGCCGGGATGGGAGCCCTCACCATCAGCCTCGACGGCATGGAAGACAGCCACAATTGGCTCAGGAACAGTGGAAATACCTTTAAGCGCGTAGCTGATGCCATTGCTCTGGCTGCAAGCGCTACACGTCTTAATTTCGATGTGGTAAGCTGTGTTACTCCCAAAAACCTTAGCCAGCTGCCCTCTGTCGAAGAACTTCTCGGAAATCTGGGTGTGAGGGCATGGCGTCTGTTTACCATTGCTCCTATCGGGCGTGCAACCGAAAACCGTGATTTGTTGCTTAACGACAAACAATTTACCCAATTGATGGAATTCATTTCAGCCACAAGAATTAGATCCAAAATAAAAGTACAATTCAGCTGCGAAGCCTACACCGGAAAGTACGAGCACCGGGTACGCGACTCGTACTTCTTCTGTCGGGCAGGCATCAACATCGGGTCGGTTCTGGCTGACGGCTCCATTTCGGCATGTCCCAATAACAACCGAAAGTTGGTACAGGGAAATATCTATCACGACAACTTAAATCAAATCTGGGAAACAAAATTCCAACCGTTCCGCAATCGTGCGTGGACAAAAACAGGCATTTGCAACAACTGCAAGCATTTCGGTGAATGCCTCGGAAACGGTATGCACCTGCATCAGGGCGAAAATCTCGAATTAGTATGCTGCCGCAGTCTTAACGAAAAATCAAAAAATCACTAATTGCCGTCGATATCGAAAACATGAATGTACTTGTTCTCGATCTTAGTACCAAGAAAAGCTGATGTTTCGAACTGCTCGATAACAACTGTCCATTGTGCTGTAGCCGAGTAAGGGTTTACTCCGGTATTAATGGTGTAATCTTCGGCAAACGAAATGGTTTTTGCTTCGAGAATAATCTGAATCGAGTCGCTGCATTTGGCCAGTTCAGATGTTGGTCCCAACCATAATTCTGTAGTCGTTTCGAAAAACGTCTCGTATTCTCCCGGTGCAATTTCTATGGTACGGGGGTTGCTGCTGCCGAAATGTTTCACCATGGTAATGGTATCGGAAGTCAGGTTTTTGAAAGCGAGCGCATGGTTTTCGTAATCATCGCCACATGCAGACATTGTAATTAAGCAGGCTGCAAAAGCAGAAAGTAACAACTGTTGCTTCATAGACAAATTTTATTCTTCATAAATGAGGTATTTGCTTCGAATTTTCCGGAATTTATTGAGTTCAAACTGCCAGGTTTCGCGAATCTGATCTTCGTTCAATCCTTTTTCGATTTGCTGTCTCAGCGATCGCCCACCGGCCAGCAGATTAAAACTGTTGTTGAAAAAATTCTCCTTGTCGGGAAAATGCTTCCACGCTTCAATCAACACGGTGATATTCAATCGGTCACTTTTTTCGGGAAAGGGACTCAAACTTTCGCTGAAGTCGAAACCAAAACACAACTGACCTTCGAGTACCGGTTTCATAGCACCACTGCGTGGCGTAGGCGTAAAAACAAACTCTGCCAGTTCCCAGTCTTTGTATACCGGATGTCCTATAACCTGAAACTGCATATCGGTACCCCGTCCAACACTCAGGCAAGTCCCTTCGAAAAGGCAGAGACTGGGGTATAACTCCACCGACCGGTAATCGGGCAGGTTGGGCGAAGGTGGCACCGGCAAACGGTAGGGTGTAGAATGGGTATAGTTGAGGCAGGGAATCACCGTAAGCTTGCATTGCAGGCTATCGGTAAGCCAATGTTCACCATTTATCATTTGTGCGTATTCACCGATGGTCATACCATGCACAATGGGTACAGGGTGCATTCCGATAAAAGAATGGAATGCGGTATCGAGAACCGGTCCATCCACGTAATGACCGTTTGGATTCGGCCGGTCGAAAACAATTAAAGGAATTTGATTTTCAGCGCAAGCCTCCATCACGTAGTGCAGGGTCGAAATGTAGGTGTAAAACCTCGCTCCTACATCCTGAATATCGAATACCATAATTTCGATACCCATCAACTGCTCGGGTTTTGGTTTTTTGTTTTTTCCATATAACGAGATAATTTTTAACCCGGTCGATTTATCAATGCTGTCATCAACAGCGGCCCCGGCATCAGCCGTGCCGCGAAAACCATGCTCCGGACAAAACACGGTTACCACTTTCACACCGAGATCTATCAGTGTGTCAACAATATGGCGCGATTTACAAATTCCGGTTTGATTAGTAACAATCCCTGTTTTTTTGCCTTTTAGCAACACCAGATATGCTTCGGTTTGCTCAGCTCCGGTAACAATGGATGAATCGGGTTTTTCAACTTGTTGTCTGATAACAAGTCCTTGCCCAAAAATTCTATTTTGAGTTGCGTTACATGCACCTGAATAAACCGACAATAAGAAAGATAAAACTACCAAATTCAATATTTTCATAAGCAACTGATTTTCAATCAAAAATAAATAGCATATACGGTTTAACCAACTATTGTACCACGAAATTAAAAACAGGCTTTTGTTGAAAACAGCACAAAAAAAGTGCAAACACAAATTGCATTTGCACTTAACACGTTACGTTAATGTATTTATTCGCTGTAATAAATGCCGTTGAGGCCTTTAATAGCCCTGTCGGAGAAGAAATCGCAACTGGGGAACAGTCTGAAGATTCCATCGGTTTTCACTTCGGGATGACAAACCAGTAGTACATCTGCCTGGTCGTTGCGATTGCAAATTTCGGAGTAGGTGTACACACCGCGATACCCGTCGTCGGCAGTGGCAAGAATCAGTCCGTTGCGGATAGCACCCTGAGTACGGTTTACTTTTTCGTTGATGAGTTGTTTTAGCGGGGCGCCGGTAAAAGGCTGTGTACTGTGAATACCACGGCCACGTCCGTAAAAAATGGTATGCAGGGTGATTTCCTGAATATTTTTCGGATTTGCCGTATAGCTGGCAATAACTTCACCGTCTTTGTAAAAATCAAATTTTGGCGAAAACAAGGGGTCTTTACCTTTTATGGTGACCAAATCAATCTCATACGATTTTACAGTTATTTTAGTAGGTTTACTGATATTGCGTTCGGTAATCAAATCGCTTACCACCACCAGCTTACTATCGGTGGGTAACTCCCAAAGTTCATTGGTTTTACTAGGAACAATGCGCATCACGTCGGTTGCAATAATTATTTCGTGCAGGTGGTTTGGATAATAAATTTCGCCCCAGCTGAACACCACCTTTTCGCCGGCTTCGTTTTCGACTTCAACATATAAATCGATAATTGGCTTAAAAACATCTTCGTTTTTCTTTTCGATATGATAGTTATTTAAAATATCGAAGAGTGAGTAACCATCATAACAATAGGCACCTACAAATTTATCTCCATCACCATCGAGAAGGGTTTCTTTTACAATGACACTGCGACGTGGAAGCTTTGATAAATCAACTTTTCCGGGGTTTGATACTTCACCGCCTACTTCAAGGTCGTAGGTCTTCAACGCATACTTTTCGGCGTTATCGTAAAAATTATTGGTCAAATCAGATGTATCGGCCATAGCTTTGGTCTTTGATTCATCATTTCCGGTTTTATCGGTTTTTGCCGGTTCACCACACGAAAAAAGCATTGCTGTTATGGTAGCAACAAACGAGAATAAAACAATTTTCTTCATTTTCATTCGATTTAGTTATTAGTTTTTATTTAAGCTATATTTCACACTAAGCATATAGAATATCCCGGGAGAGCTATACCCTTTGCTATCAGTAAAAACTGTATTCAAAAGGTTTTCGACATCGACACTGCAGGTAAAAGATTTAAACTGCCGCCACAGCTTCAGGTCAACCAACCAATAGGCAGGATACCTGTCGGTGAGCAGATATGTATAATCGATTTTGTTTTCATCGTTAATCCATCTCTTACCGGTGTATTTTGTAGAAGCTGAAAAATTCACGTATTTATTTTCGAAGCTAAAACCGGCTGAAAACTTATGCATGGGCATATCAGTCAGAAATTTACCGGTCAGGTCTTTGTCTGCCCCGGGTGTATTTGTCTGGTAATCTTTTATCTGTGAGTGGGTATACGTGTAATTAGCAAAAAATCGTATGCCATTACCCATTTTCAGGGAAGCATCACTTTCGAAACCATAAATTTCGACCTTGCTGATATTATCGACCTGGTAAACGGGAACAATGGTATAACCCAGATTGACAGAGTCACCTGTTGTAATAAAGTACATAAAGTCGCGCCCCATCGTGTAGAATATCGAGGCTGAAAGGTTCAGTTTATTGAATAACAGAAGGTCACCTCCTGTTTCGATGTTGGTTATTTGTTCAGGTTTCAGGTTGGGATTGGCTACTTTAAAGCCGATTTTTTTACGTCCGGTCCGACATAGATCTTCGAGAATGGGAGCACCAAAACCGCCTGCAGCCGAAAAATACCAGCGCACTTTATCTTCGCGGGCGTATTGCAGGGTGAGCTTGGGATTAACTGCATTCCACGTTTTGTTTTCAACATTGCTGAACTGAAACTCGCTGAGATATTCGATGGAGTATGATGGGTAATCGATTGAGAACGCTGCATCATAAAAAAATGCATGGTCGTAACGCAAGCCACCATATACCATCCAAGGGGTTGCAAATTTCCATTTCAATTGCAGAAAACCTGCCATCGTACTCATTTTACCCCGGTTACTGATAATATCAGTCGATGTAAAATAAATGTCTTTGCCGTTGACACTACCGGTTTTTATTTCGAAACCCGTGGTAGTTTCCAGCTTTTTAAACATATTGAATTCAGTCCAGGCCTTGGTTCCGTAATCGAAACGCTTTGAGTCTATTTCATACAACTTATACTCACCATCGCTGTAGTATTCATTCAGTTTCGAATAAAACTCATTCATAAAGTACACATTGGCAAAAACCGAAACCTTGCGGAATAATCCCCGATATTTTATATAAGAATGAAAAGTATCGTGTTCGTCGAAGCCCCCCATGTTTTCGAAAATTTTTATTCCGGTTCCTCGTTGATCATCGTAATAATTTACCGAAAACTCAAGTCGGCTGGCTTCGTCAAGATGAAATCCAAATACCGATCCCAGATTGTATTCCCTTAGGAACACCGGAGCCACAATGGTGTCGTTTTCTGCAATCAGGTAGTCGGGAGTGTTCACATAGCCATCGCTGCGGCGATATCCGGCATTGAATTTCCAGTAAGCCAGATTATTTTTACTACGCCCCGAAGCATGTAAGTCCGATTCGAAAGTATTATAGCGCCCATAGGCCAGTTGGATATCGGCTGCCAGCAGTGAACGCGGTTTACGTGTAGTGAG
>JAGOEF010000087.1 GCA_017997855.1 Bacteroidales bacterium | reverse complement strand
CATAAATATCCCGATTTTGATTGATTTCATTGCAAGCGAATTTTGCGATAAAAATAGTGGTTTTTATCGCGCTGAAGCAAATATTCGCAAATGTGTCAGTAAATTTTGTGGAATGGCTGGTGGCCCGGACTTAAGGAAGCGAATCGGAAAGCACCATAATGGGTGTCTCAATGGTATTGCTTTTGTGGCCTGCCCTGTCTTTGATATATACCGAATATTTAATGGTGTCGCCGGCAAAGGGTGGGTTAGAGTTCAGGTCGTGAACAATTATTTCGCCTTTCAGTGTCGGGTTGTTGCCTTCGCTTTCGAAGTAAGGAACGCGGAAATTAAGAGGCACAGCCAAATAAACTTCTTTGAAAATGCCATCCTCTTTAAGATATTTTTTAATGAAAACTGTCTTTAGTGTGTCGGCTGCTGCTGTATCGCTGGTTGCGCGATACCCGATGTCACCGTCACCATCAACAAAACTGATACACAGCTCACCATTCAGCACAGGGTTGCCCAAGCCATCGATCGAATCGGTAAGTGTGAAATATTTCAACTCTATTTGTGGTTCGGGGGGATAGCTTTCGATGTGGAAACAGGCAGTAAACAGCAAACTTGCTGCAATAAATGCCAATATGTAAACTCCCCATTTCATCATGCAAATGTACGTATCTTTTGGTCAAACACCGAAAAAGGAATTTTATTGTTTGCCTATTAAATTACGCTGGCGTAACACCTCATAAACCACAATTCCCGTTGCCACTGAAACATTCAGCGAATCGAGAGAACCAAACACGGGTATTCCGATATTGAGTTCGCACTGATTCAGGTTTACCGGTTCAATACCTTTATCTTCGGAGCCCATGACAATGGCCAGGGGTCTGTTGAAGTCAGCCTCAATATAAGGTGTATCGTTGCTGCGTGTGCAGGCCACAATACTGAGACCACTTTGACGGAGTGCCTTCAGGGTGTCGGAAAGATATTTTACACGGCACACCGGTACCGTGTTGAGAGCTCCGGCCGAAGTTTTTACAGCATCGGCGGTTATGCCCGGGTTGTTGGTTGTGGTTATGATAATTGCGTCAACCCCGGTGCACTCTGCGGTGCGGGCAATGGCCCCAAAGTTACGTACATCGGTGATACCATCGAGTACCAGAAACAAAGGGTCACGACCGGATGCAAATACCCGGTGTAGAATTTCCTCCCAGGGTTGATATTCGACGGGCGATACAATAGCCAGTACTCCCTGATGGTTTTTGCGTGTATATTTATTGAATCGTTCCTGTGGAATAAACTGTACCGGTATATTCAGTGGTTTGGCAAGACTAATCAGCTGTCCGATTGCTTCGCTAAGCAAGCCTTTGCGAATAAAGATTTTGTTGATTTCAGTTCCCGATTTCAGGGCTTCAATAACAGGGTGTATTCCAAAAATAAATGTATCCATAATTAGACTTGATTATTAATTTACCGAAAATGCTTTTCCTTTCAACCATGTTTCGATGGCTTGTGACCAAAGGGTTTGAAAGCGTTGTTCCCGTTCCAGAAAGTATTCGTTGTGGCTCAGGTAGTTGTTGTTTTTGCGAAATGTAAAAGCAATCGACGACAGTTCCGGATTATCGCCATAAATCCATTGTTCCGAATCGGGGCCCTTGTAAACGGTTCCAGGTGCTCCAAATATAATATAAATCATTCCGCGGTCGGTTTGCCAGCCAGGCTGGTAGGTGCCAAATAACTCATTGGCCATGGCAACGCGGTTGTAATAAATCCGGATTAACTCTTTCGACCTGCGTATATCGGGGGTAAGGCTCAGCCAGAATTTATCGAGTACCAGCTTCTTGTCGGCAGCCTCCATCATTTCGTTCCATTTGCGGGCATTTGTAAGGTATCGCAGGGGTTCAATCATAGCCTCTGCTGTCTTAATGTTTGGATACTCATTTCCAAGATTAGTTAAAGTTAACCCGGCATCAGGCGATTTTGATGTCGAAATAAAGTAAATACCTTTTTGACTGAAACGGATGGTGTCGCCGCTACGCATCGAATATACCGAATCGGGAACCGGCAATGCCGGTATTACAGTAGTCGCAAATGGCGACTGAGGCATAATATTTACCAGTTTAAAATGTGCGATAGTATAGATGGTATCTCCACTGAGTTTATTGTAAATTCGATAAATCCTTCCCGATTTCACATAGGGTTGAAACAGCGGTGACTTAAGTGAATCGGCTGTTTCAACAAAATAATGCTGATTGTTTCCAGCTATGGTGCGGTTAGTTTCAATCATCATACGACGGCTCACTTTGCGAACAGCATCTCCAAACAATACCACCAGGTTGTATTTTTTGCCTTTTTCGGTTTTAATATTTACATAGCTGATAAAATCGTTCGAACCTCCGCGTTCAACCCGATAATGCCATGATCCGCTGTCGACCAGCGCGGTTGTTTCAAAATCGCGCAATACATATTTAACGGTAACACTGATGATAGGTGTAGAATTTTCGGGTTCCTGATAGGCTACAAATTCGTTTTTCGATACCTTAAAAAACAGCGATGAGCTTGTGTCGGATGTGTGGTAAACAAAGCAGCCGGTGTGCAGGCCCGACTCAGCCGGATTATAGAGCGAAGCCAGATTGTAGTTCCACGAATCACCGGTATGTGCCGGGGGTGCATAGCACGATGCAAGGCATAGTATTGCTCCGGCAATCAGTGTTAACCCGATATAGACAGGTTTATTCGCCCTCATCGTTATTGTTGGAAGTATTGTTGAATTTCCGGTCCATATCGCGTTTAAACTTACGATAGTAGGTTTCGCTGGTAAGGGCATACGAATAGGTTTTTCCTGTGTTTTTATCTTCAAAAAACCTTTCGCCTTCTTTGGTGTTGATGATGATTTCGTTGAATTCCGGATCAGATGACAATACGCTGAACAAACCACCAACATAACGGAAGTAGAACCATGTTTTGGTATCAACCTCGAGTAATATTTCAAAAATATCGCTGCGTTTTCCGCGTTCGGCCCTGATATATGAAAATACCGAACGGTTGATTGGGTTCTTTCCTGCGTTGATTATACTTACGGGTCCGGCGTGAATGAAAGCACCCATCCCATAATGCAACTGCATTTCGAGGTCGGTGAGTATGAGCATGTTTTCGAGCTCCGAAGGATATTTATTCATGTTGCCCAGACTCATGTTCGAGAACCACTCATCGGCTTTTTTTGTTCCCAGAAATTCGACCAGCGCCTGATCGTACATGTCGTTACGGGGGTTAATTCCTTCGAGACCCGGGTTTGTGTTCAGCACTTCGGCAAACCGCTTCCAGGCGTTGTTACTGAAAGGAGCATTAATCAGCATACTCAGAAACAAACTCACGGTATCGTCGGTATAATCGTATTCAAACTCACCAATGGCATTCAGGTTGAAAATTTCTCCGGGTTTACTCAGATCGAATTTACCCTCGCCGGTAACTTTACATTGCTCTCGATACACAGTCAGCAAATTTCCGGGCAAATTGGGCTCTTCAATCTTTTCGCGAGATCCGATCATGTAAGCTTTTTCATCTTTATCGTAATAGAGAAAGCCATGCGACTGAAACATGCTGATATCGTAGGCAGTATAGGTTCTCGACAGAAATGCAGGATATGCCCGGCCTGTTGATTGCATTACCAAGCCGTTGGCAATCCGCTGATTGTTGATGTCGAGCGGGAGTGAGTCAACCGGAATATAAATGTCGGTAGGATCAATCACTGCCGAAAACTTAATCCATTGCGACTTAATTGTATCACAACCGGTACCCACCTTGGCTGCACCGATAAATTCAAGATTCTGACGACTTGCTGCAATGCGGGCTTCTCCCTGAAATCCAAAGAATGTGCTCAGCATAAAGTTCTCCGGCTCCGAAATCTTTCCGGAAGCTATGGTTTGTCCGCTATAATCGACACCAACCGAATTCATAAATATTTTTTGGCGTCTTCCCACAGCATCAACATAATCATAATAGCCTTCGCCCGAATATTTTAATCTTCCCGAAATCTGAACTTTACCATCATAAATATTGTGGTAACGGGTTGTGGTATTGGCTATGATTTTTACGTTTTCGAGTGGGCGCATTTTGGCATCTTTTTCAACGGTAATCTTGCCATCAGTCAGGTAAATGGTTGCATCGGCCACCCTGATCAGTTGCACACCTTCGGCATAAATAATATGATCGACATAATTGTAGCGTGCTTTTGGGGCAACAAACCAGAGGCTGTCCTGAGCGGGATGTACCGAAATAAATTTGGGGCCTTCGAGAAATAAATCTTCCCATTCGGTGGGACTCATTTTTTCTTTTTGGTTCTCAAGCTTGGCCATTACATCGTTCGAAGCTGATATTTCGAGTTCTTCCTTGTCCATATACCACACCATCTGATCCATAATACTGATATACTTATTATGTTTAAATTCCCAGGTGGTCAGTTCACCATTTGATTTAAAGGTTCCTTTACGATCTTTAAAATTTACATCAGCAGTCACATTTTTCCCATCGAAGTCGGAAGCGAATTCGCTGATAGCGTAAATCTCAAAGTCAGAAGTATCGGCATGAATGGTTTCGAAGCCATAATCAAACAATTTTGATTTAAGATGTGCTTTCCCAATGGTCATAACACCGGCTCCTTCGAGTCCCTGACTGGTGATATTCAGGTATCCTTTATGCATGGCCTGATTGTCGAACATTTTGAATTCGACGCTATCCTGATATACATAGAATTTATCGCGCTTCACCAGCCAGCGCAAATCGTTGTCAGCTCCGGTAACGGTTGGGAATTCAACCGGTTTTTTTTGACTTTCGATGGCAAATGTTTGAGCGTGACCGTCGAGTGAATCCGGAAAAAATATCAGGTAATCGGCATTAATTTCACTCGTGAGGTAATCGATTTTACCTTTACCTCGCAAACCTTCGTTGCTGAGATCTATAATCTTGTAATAGGTAGCTTTGCCATCGTACAACGGTAAGCCTGCAGGTCCGGTATTCATGTTAAAACCCAGCGAAAAATCGTTTCGAAGCACCAGGGTTTGTTTGATATCGGGAAAAATGTCGGCAGACACCAGACGACCTGAAAATTTCAGGTTATCAGGCGAAAATCCATCGATTGAGTCAATGGTAAACGGGTCAATTTCAAAATAAAAACTATTGCGTTTGTAAACCCCGTTATGAATTTTTTTACTGTCGTAGTAAACGTATGAAATTGTCTTGGTAGTAAAACTCGGGAACTGGTCATAGTCGAAACGCCCTGATTTATTTTGCGGGTCGTCAATCTGAAATTCTCCCCTGAAGTTTTCGAGCTTGTTCTGAACGATGGCCAGTTTTTTATTCCCATTTACATCGAGCGCATCGCTTTCGGCAACCATTTTCATGCTGTCGCACTGTGGCATGTCGAACAGGAAGCGGTTGTAATCGAATTTGAAATTACTTCCGTAATAGTAGAATTGCCCGGCCTGAATGGTGCCATTAAAGCGAAAGCAACGATTTTTCTGCAGAATGATTTTTTTATCGATAGGATACACTTTAACACTTTGTGAATCGCTTACCTGTACATTCGAAACGCCATACATTTTAAGATCATAATTCAGCAAACTCAATTCCGCGTTAGCCTGCTCTGATGGCATACTCGAAAAGAACTGCATCACATCAGAATCAGCGAAATATTTTGAAGCGTCGATAAAGCGCCATGCTTCGGGTTTTACTTTAATAATTTCTTTTTCGGGGTTGTAGATAATAAATCCCATGTAAGCAACCCTGAGAAGCATTTGCTTTACCTGAGTGGGACTGAATCCGATATGTGCCGATAACTGATTGGCGGTGAATTCACTGCAATTGCAGAAGTTTGCATATTCGGTAAGAATATCGAGCGGGTTGCGTGCATCCTGCATTTTAATTTGCTTATACCGTTCGTAGCGGAAAAAATCGAGCGATTCGAACATGATTTCGTTAGGGTATCCCGGGGTTTGAATCTGTGTAAATTCCATGCTGAACTTGTCGATGTACCATTTCAGCCAGGTGAAATCCATTGCCACCTGATGGTAACTGTTTGTATAGTTCACTTTCGACATTTCCTCCTTCAGCCTGATTAATTCGAGAAGGCCTGTTTTCATGGTGTATTTGAAGGTAAGGTCGGGATGATATATTGAGTCTTCGCTCAGGTGGAGTACAATTTCGGTGTGTTCGCTGAAAATGGTATTTTGGTCAAGCCTGAATGCTTTGGAATAGGCTACAAAATCGATGGTGTCGTTTTTTGGAATGAATATCTTAGCCGGATTTTCGTCGACTCCACTACCAATAAACTCTTTGCCGCGCATGCTAAACCCCCCTTCGTAGTCAACGCCCTTCACGATATTTTTTATTTTAAAATGCTGCTGGTATGATCTGAATCTGGGGAATGATGATTTCCGGCCATCGTCAAGATTCAGGGCATCATCGGTGAGCTGACCGAGCAGCGGTTCTTTAAAATAAATTGTGTTGATGAATGTTACCGTATCGGCAACATATTTGGGTTCTTTAAGATTGATGTTGTAGTTGTTCAGATTGGCATAAATCGAATCGCGGGATATCCCCACACGTTCCCAGGTAACCATGCCTTTCTTTCCGGTCCATAAATCTTTCAGAGGGTAGTAAGTGCCTGATGTATTGTATATTTTCACACTGTCGCGGCCATGCAGCGATGTGAGATCGGTGTTGCTGAAAAACACACAAAAGTCGTTTCCCTTGCGCATCAGTGCAAATT
>JAGOEF010000086.1 GCA_017997855.1 Bacteroidales bacterium | reverse complement strand
CTTTTTACGGTTTTCGAAAGGATTGACTTCAATAATATTTGGCTTCAGGGGTTCAATTCTTCCGATAAGGAAATTTACGAGAAACTTGATGTCGGGGCGCTTGGCAGCCAACGTTTTAATCAGCGCCACACCATCCCAGCCACCAAATGGATGGTTGCTCACCACAATAAATGCCCCGGTGGAAGGTATGTCGCTTAATTCCGGATTGTTTACAACAAGCTGATTGTTGTTGCATTGAAACATCGCATCGATAAATTCGTTGGTGCCTTTGCGATACATCATGTTGTAAAATTTATTGAGCTTGTTCAGACTGAGCAGATGCATCCCGGCACCGGTAATCAGTTTCCATAAAATACCTTTGCGCTTTATGGCACGCATGAGGTCGTCGCGGGTTACCAGTACTCGGGGTTTTAGCTCGTTTTCCATCACCAATATCAATCAATTCGACAATAAAAATAATATAATTGTTCGAATGAGCAATCTTTTCAGTCTGTTTTTTCTTCAGTAAGCGAAGTTTTCCCAAAACTTATAAGGAAGAAAATCACGGCAATTGCACTGCTGACGAAGAAAATAATTCCGGCTAAGGCCAAGGCATCCCGCAACGAATAAGCATCGGCAAAATAGCCTACAAACGGACCCAATATCGAAAATAAAATGCGGATAAGGAAATTACGAACCGACAATACAGTTGCTCTAATATCGGAGGCTGTAATGCGGTTGATATAATCTTTGAGAACCGGTGTGGCAATGCCTCTGATAATATAAAACAGTGCAATCAACAACAAAATAGCCCACCCATGAATGTAGGCCATTAATACATACGTACCGGGAATGGCAACGGCAATTGTAATAAGTGTAATTGTAGGACCGGCAAAATTTTCGAATTTATAAGCGAGCAAAGTGGCTATTCCCACGAGCATATTCAATGTAAACCAGGCAATACCAATTTCGGCAGTACCCATGTGGAGTTCATTGGCCAGATAGGGTTGAAGAAACCAGGCCATGCTCAGGGTGGCCGAACCGATTATGGAACTGTAGAGGATGTTACGGCGTAATTCTTTATCGATAAACAAAGCGTGTTTTACTATCGAAAGAATGTGTTTCATACCGGCATTAATCATCGGCCTGGTACGTGCAGGCTCGTAAAGCATAAAAGATGCAGGTATCGCAATGGCTGCCACAACACTTTGCGCAATAAACGGAGTCCTCAGACTAATTTCGGCAAGCAAACCACCAGCCAGAGCAGCAAATGTTTCTGCAAAATTACCAATCGAAATTACACGGCCTTCGAGTTTCATGTACTCGTTGCTACGCTTGTGTTCAACAAGCGTGTCGTAAAGTATGGCTGAATCGGCTCCGCTAATTAGGCTGATGCCAATACCCAATGTAAATTCAGCGGCAAAAAATCCCCAGAATCCGGAAGTAAAGGAGTAGATAACATAACCGAGCGTTCCCAAAATACTGCCCAGAATAATGGTTTTACGACGACCCCAGAAATCGGCAAGATACCCTGAGGGAATTTCCCAGGCAACAATACTTATCGAATACACAGCTTGTAGTGTGAGAACGTCACGCAAACTCAGCCCGTTTTCCTGGTAAAACAAAACAATAATGGGCATTACCAGCATAAACCACTTGGCTACCTTGATCAGGTATAGCATGTAAATGTTTTTGCTTGCTGTGCCCATAATGTATATTCAGGCAGCAAATGTAAGAATATTCAACTAAAATGACTTTAGGCCGGCCGGTTTTTAGGCCGCATTGCTAAATATTGTTGCTTAATATTCTGTCGCTTTTTTGTTGAAAATAAGATATCCGATATGAAACAAATAATATAAGCGACTGCCATCTTTTTCGTAATAGTGAATACTTACCGAGGCGGGACCCAAGGGTGTGTTATACACCAATGTTGCGGCTGCCATAGGGTAGAAGTACTTCAGCGGTTCGCTGTAGTAAGCTTTAAAAATTTGATTACCAACGTCTTGCTTAAGAATTTTTTGATATGGCACAAACATATACCCTTCGAGCCTGATGTCGATGCGATCGGTAAATTTATAAATGGTTTTCAGTCCGGCCGCCAGATACATATTCGCCCGGTAATCTTCGAGAAACAGGGTGCGGCTGTGGGGCGTAGGATAGAAGCCCTGTGCAGCAATCACCGACGAGGTATAATTGTTCAGTAAATGGATATTACTCACCGAAAGTTCGCCGAATACCCCCAGGGTAAACCGCTTTCCCAGACTGAAATAACTGTCGTTTATTGCGTTAAAATGCAACCATGCATGGCTTACTTCGGCCGTATCGCTGGCCGATGATGTGGAACCCGGTATATTGGTTTCGTCACCGTAATTGTACGAAATGCCAATGTTGCGATAGGTACCCTTGTTGGGATAAAGTTTAAAATTCTGATTGTTCGATTCAAAGGCTGCAAAGAACCTCAGAAAATTCATATCGGTGATATCGGCTGTATCTGACTGAAGAAAGTTATTCACCTGGAAATAATTGTCCGACAGCATTCCTGTATTAAAACCTGCAAGAAATTTTGTTGTGCGTCCCACCGGCATAATCATCTCCGCCCTGAAGTTATAATCGTGATGTATCAGATAGGGAGGGCGCAGGTCGTCGAAAAAGGTTTTTGAATTGCTTTTATAGTAATCCCAACGGTTGAGTGTTCCCGAAAACTTGAGCGACAGTGGTACATCCGATGGAAAATCAATACGCGAAGATACATGTATTGCCGAGTAGAGCCGCCCGAAATACAAATTGCCATGAATCAGCCACGCTGCTTTGCCAAGAATTTTATAGTTCACCCCAATAAATGCCATATTCGAAAAACCTGAGGAGATGTTACCTCCCAGTTGTAGCTCATAACGATTGCTCTTTTTAACCTTAAGGTGCATATCGAAGAATCCTGTTTCGCTGTTATACACTGCACGGGGATGAGCTGATTCTATCTGATTGTCAAGAACCAGCCTGTAATATGCATCTTTGAACTGTTCGAGGCTAAGCAGTTTTTTGTTCTGTTTAAGGCTGTTGTTTACATATTTTTGCTCCGCTTTATCAAGGCCCTCTGTAATAATGTTATCTATTATCATTTCGGGTTGTTTTGCCTGAAACTGTTGCCTTCGTTCATTTACATCACGGAGTTGTGACCGGCGGCTGACATTCTTTTTTATGTCGGGAATAAGCTTTACAGTGTTGTCGTAACCCATTTTACTGAATTCTTTTAATCGGGGAAAATCGAGCAGTCCAACTTTCCCGAAAGTATTAACAATTGTTATCCCCAAGGAATCGGGCATCGTAAGCGACAGCTGCTCGTTCATAATCATGTTTTCGATCTGAAGCAGAATATCGTCCTCTCCCGGAACCTCGGTTTCGCTGGTAACCAGACTGCCAATAATATAATCGGGTGCAAAGTCGTGCTGCATTACATCGTATGGAAAGTTGTTTACAATGCCCCCATCAAATAGAAGCGTTCCATCAATCGAAATGGGTTTGAAGTAAAACGGAAAGGTCATCGATGCACGAACAGCCAGACTGAGATCACCCTTGCTGAATACCACCGCACGATTCCCGTGAATATCGGTAGCCACACAACGATAGGGCACAAAAAGATTGTCGAAATTATAATTAGCACCACCGCCATACCTCGAATAGATTTCGAGTATTCCGATATCCATAGGTTGGTTGGCAACCAGATTGGTTGGTAATACCGGCACAAGCGACGAATCTTTAATGCTGAATTTGAGTCCGAACATCTCGGCATGTTCATCGTTCTTTTTGTAATAGTAGTAATGTTTTTCGGGAATTACACCCTTATACCAATTTTTAAACTCTTCGGCTTCGAGCATGGCTTCCATTTCGTCGGGACTATAGCCACAGGCATAAAGGGCTCCTATGATGGCTCCGATAGAGGTTCCTGCAATATAATCAATGGGGATATTATTTTCTTCGAGCGCCCTGATTACACCAATATGAGCCATTCCTTTGGCGCCACCGCCACTCAGCACCAAGCCAACTTTTTGGGCATTGATATTGAAAATGCCTGCTAACAGGATGAAAATCAGTAATATTGCCTTAGTGAACTGCACTTTTAATTATTTAATACAGCAAAATTACTGAAAAAAAGGGTTGTTAATATTAAGTTTTTACTAATTTTTACCAATAGTAGCAAAAACTTTTTGTGCTACTATAATATGTTTTACTTACGCATTGCTTCGTCGATGGCAACAAAGCCTGCTTCGCTGAATACTTCCGAAATCGTGGGGTGGGCATGTACGGTGCGGGCCACATCAAAAACGCTTGCTTCCATTTCGATAAATGCGGCAGCTTCGGCAATCATATCCGTTGCGTTTTCGGCAATTATTTGAACACCAAGTACTTCACCGTATTTTATTTCCGAAAGTATGCGTACTACGTCTTCGCTCTCGCCTTTTATTAAAGCCTTTGCATTGGCTGACAGCGGGAATGAACTCAGGCGGTATTCGATGCCTGCATTGTTAAGGTCCTGCTCGGTTTTGCCAATCTGAGCTATTTCCGGCAGCGTGTAAATATTCATCGGGTAACGGTCGTGACGCATTTCGCCTTTCAGTCCAGAAATATGGTTTACGGCAAACAACCCCTGAGCCGATGCAGCGTGAGCCAGGTAGCTTTTCCCATTTACATCGCCCACAGCATAAATGCCTTTTACATTGGTTTCGAGGTGTTCGTCAACAGCAATAAACCCTTTTTCGTCTAGTTCCAGCCCAATGATGTTTTCAGGCACAATGGCGATACGCATATTGGCATTTAAACGCAGAATATTTTTGTCGATTTTCTTTTCGGAGTTTATAATCACCCCCTGATTCCGCAAGGTCTTCAGCAGGTATTGATTGATGAAATCATCTGCTCCGGGAACCAGTGGATTAGCATGGGTATTGAGATACACTTTTACACCCGTCATGTTCAGCATCTGAGCTATTTCGACGGCTACCGGACCATTGCCTTCGACAACAATTTCGGATGGGAGATTTTCCATTTTATACAGTGCCCTGATTCCCATGGTATTTTCCGATTCGCTGGGCGCCGGAAGTGAACCGGTAGCAATAATAATGTTATCTGCCTCAAGCAGGCGGTTGTTGATGCTAACTGTGTTTTTGCCGGTTATTACGACTTCGCCCTGCTCGAATTCGACTCCGTTTTTGTGAAGTAAAAACTCGATTCCCGATCGCAGGCTTGCCGCGTTGCTGTTGGCTCTGCTTACTGCTTTGCTCCAGTTAAAGGCAATGTCGGACGGTTTAATTCCTTCGATTCCAAAATCAGCAAGTTCGTTAACTTTACTGTAAAGTCTTACACTTTCGAGTAAAGATTTTGCCGGAATACAACCCCAGTTGATGCACATACCTCCCAGTTTTTCACGATCGGCAAGTAATACTTTCATTCCGAGCTGACCAGCCCTGATTGCGGCTATATAACCGGCAGGACCTGCACCAATAATTATTATATTGTATTTCATAAGTTCTTAAAATTAAATGTTATATGATTATTAACATGAAGTAATTCTTTACATTTATATGAATTTTGTTGTTCGATGCATCGCATATTTTTCTAACGTTTTTTGTTACAACATCATTCGTACCGGTTCGTTCAGGAAGGCTATTACTTCGTTCAAAAAACGGGTAACCTCGCCGCCGTCAACTATCCGGTGGTCAACCGACATCGAAAGGGGCATGATATGCTGTTTTACCACTTCGTTGCCTTTGAAACCGGGTTGCTCAAACATTTTTCCAATACCCAGAATGGCTGCCTGGGGATAGTTAATCACCGGAACGGCATATTTACCTCCGATTGAGCCAAAGCTGGTAATGGTAAATGTTCCATCTTTCATGTCGTTGAGACTGAGAGCCCTGTTCCGTGCTTTCTCCGATATGGTGTTCAGTTCGGCGGCAATTTCGCCGATACTTTTTCGGTCGGCATGTTTGATTACCGGTACGACCAGTCCATCGGGCGTATCAACAGCTATTCCGATATTATAGAACTTCTTGTAAATAATTTTTCCGTTTTCGAAGTCCATTTCGGCATTCAGTGCTTTAAATTTCTTAAGCCCAAGTGCCACCGCTTTTATTACGAACGGGAGATAGCTCAGCTTGATTCCCTGCGCAGCAAGTGATTCCTTTAATTTTTCGCGAACGCGTATCAGTTCTCCCACTTCGGCATCGTCGAAAACGCTCATGTGCGCCGCGTTGTGTTTCGAATTAATCATGTTTCGGGCAATGGTCTTACGCAGCTGACTCATGTTTTCGATTTCAACAGGCATGTCATCAACTGCAGGTGCCTGAGTCTGAGCATTTGAGTACTGATGCCGGTGTTTTTCGATGTCTTCCTTCATCACACGGCCACCGGGCCCACTGCCTTTTACAGCGTTGATGTCAACATTAAGTTCTTTGGCTAATGCCCGGGCTACCGGGGTGGCAATTGCCTTTGCGCGGACTGGTTTATCTGTACTTTCATTACTGTTCATTGCTTCGTCGCTGGCAGGAAGGAAAGCATTATTACCTGCTATTTCGAGTGTACCTACCACACCGGCGCCTTCTTCGGCAACAGCTTCAATTTCGGAATTGATAGCGTTTACTTCTTCGCGGGCGGCTTCGCCTTCGATACCGGCAATTTCGATTTCGACCAGGGGGTCACCAACATGTATGGTTTCGCCTTCACGGCCAAACACGGCTGCAATCACTCCGGCACGCGGAGAGGGTATGTCGGTAACTACTT
>JAGOEF010000085.1 GCA_017997855.1 Bacteroidales bacterium | reverse complement strand
TTCATATACCCCTGAGTCCCACTTACGATTATTACGAGCCCCGCGTGCCGGGACGTTTTTATAGGCGCGCCCCACAATTTTACGACCGCTTGTATTTATCGACCGACTACCGAAAGCGACTGGCACTAGACGTAATACTTCAGGGAAACATAAATACCACCATTATGAGACGGCTGGTGGTTTCACTCGAGCCCCGTGTGCGCATCAGCAATCAGGTTATTCTGGTATTGGGGTCACAAATCGACGAAACAGTAGGACAATATGGTTATCTGACAAGTCAGGGCGAAAATATTTATTTCGGTCTGCGCGACGTATCGGTTCTAACCAATACCGTTAGCCTCAGCTGGGTATTTACCAATACCATGAACCTGCAATTGAATGGACGTCACTACTGGAGCCGGGTTGATTACTCCAGGTATTACCTGCTCAACGAAAACGGGACACTGGCTCCTGTTGAAATCGCGTTTACCGATAAAAACATCAGTTTCAATGCTTTCTCGGTAGATTTAGTTTTCAGCTGGAACTTTGCACCGGGCAGTTTTTTGAATATCGCTTATAAAAACAACATTCAACACATGGAATTGCTGGGTGAAAACAATATTTTTCCCGGTTTTGGCGAAAACTTTATCAGTACCATGCAGCAACCCCAGTGGAATTCGTTGTCGGTAAAACTGATTTATTATGTTGACTGGACGCAGCTGAAAACGCTTCGGAATTCGGACTAGAGCCATTCCACCATTCCCCTGAAACACAATGTTCCAGTTTCGCTTATTTTGCCTTCGAAATGATCGGTTAATCCTTGACGTAACATACCAATCGAAATTTCGCCATCGGAGGTAAGTTCGTGGATAAAATCGAGCTGAATCCTGAGTGGTCTATGCTGTTCATGAAAACCAGAAGTGCAGGAATCAAATATCCAGCCGACATATACCGAATTGTTGACATGGGCATGAAAATCGAAATCACTGAAACGGGGATAAACCCTTGCCATCGCTTCGTAACCGGTATTTTCGGAAAGTCGTTTCGGATCATGCCCAAGAATACTTTGGTGGCAGTATGGCAGGCTGACTTGCTTCATGGCATTGCGGTCGGGCAATCGTGTAGCACGGTTAATAAACAGCCATGAACTGGTAGCTGCTGCTGCCAGAGTACCGTCAGGTAAAAAAATGGCAAAATCGCGCAGAAAAAAAAGACCAGCAGGGGGCCTTGGCCATGTTTTTATGGTAATAATATCCTGCCAGGCGATGTTATGAAATATTTCAAGTTCGAGACTGCTGAGCACCCAAATATGCGCAGAAGCTTCGGTTTCGTGACCAATACCATAGGTTTTCACCTGTTTCCAAGCCGTTTCGACCATAAACGAAAACAGCATCGATGGTTTTATGCGCCTGAACCGATCGACATCGGTAGAATATACCTCGTAGCTGCTGCTGAAAACATTATCGGGGATGTCCATACCAATCATATTACTTGGGTGCAAAAATACCGGTTTTTTCGAAATGCAAACCAGAATACTCGACAGATAAGCAGAAAGCCGCAGCGCAATAGCCGCAGCGCAATCTCCATTTTTTTTCATATACTTGCACACAAAACTGAATGGTATGAACGCAATCGACATAATTATTATCATTCCGCTCATCTGGTTTGGGTTCAAGGGATTTCGCAACGGACTGATAAAAGAAGCCGGCAGCCTGGCAGCCCTCATACTGGGAATCTGGGGTGCGATGAAGCTCTCGGTGTATACTGAACAATATGTTGACTCTTACACGTCGGCATCGGCCCAGTACATCCCGGTTATTGCCTTTGCTGTAACTTTTCTGGCTATCATCATCGGTGTATTTCTTATCTCGGGACTTCTCGACCGTTTTGTGAATACCATCAAGCTCGACTGGCTGAATAAGTTGGGGGGTGTCGTTTTCGGTGCGTTAAAAATTGCCTTTATACTGAGTGGAATTATATTCATGTTCAACCGGTTTAACCACGACAAGCAATGGGTAAAAACCGATTATCTGAACGGGTCGTTGCTGTATGGTCACGTCGAAAAACTTGTGCCGGCAATATGTCCGTTCATACCGCAATTAAGCGATATGACGGCTGATGATGACAAGAACACAAAGAAAACTGAAGAATAGTATTGCATTGTAACAAAACTGTTGTACATTTGCAGCGCGAAGAAGATATGATTGTGGTCAGGGGACATTGTCCCCTGTTTTATTAGAATTAAAAATGATAGAGAAAGAATACATAACGGGTATGGTGTCGGAGCTGCTGACCGAAAGCCAGTTTCTGGTTGATGTTCAGGTGAAAAGCGGCAACGCAGTACGTGTGTATATCGACAATTACAAAGGGCTTACCATCGACGAGTGCAAAAAACTCAGCCGTCGTATCGAAAGCATTCTCGACGCCGAAAATGTCGAATTCGAACTCGAAGTGTCATCGCCCGGAGTCGGGAAACCCTTCAAAGTGATTCAGCAATACCATAAAAGCATTGGCCGGCCGGTTGAAGTGGTTTGTAAAGACGGAATTAAAATTGCAGGAATACTCAGCGAAGTAAGCGAAGCTGAGATTGTGGTATTGCCCGATAAGGCAAAAAAAGCCGCTAAAAACGCAGAAGAACCTCAGCCACAATCAATAGAGTTCAACAATATTAAAGCATGTACCGAAAGAATTATTTTTTAAAAACATAATATTCATCTAACAATGGAACACAACAATCTGATCGAAACCTTTTCGGAGTTTAAAGAACTGAAAAACATTGATCGCCCCACGATGATCAGCGTACTCGAAAGTGTTTTCAGGGCCACCCTGATTAAACTGTTTGGCAGCGACGAAAATTTCAACATCATCATCAACGTCGATAAAGGCGACTTCGAAATATGGAGAACCCGCATTGTGGTTGAAGATCTCGAGATTCAGGATCCTTACAAAGAAATAAAACTCAGCGATGCTCAAAAAATTGACGAATATTCCGAAGTGGGCGAAAGTTTTATCGATGAAGTGAAGCTGATTGACTTCGGACGCCGCGCCATTCTTGCCCTGAGGCAAAACCTTCAGGCAAAAATTGCCGAACTCGAAAAAGACAATATATTTAATAAATATAAAGACCGCATTGGCGACATTGTTTCGGGCGAAGTATATCAGATCTGGAAAAAAGAAATTCTCATACTCGACGACGAAGGCAACGAACTGATACTCCCTAAAACCGAGCAGATTCCCACCGACTTTTTCCGGAAGGGAGATACAGTACGTGCGGTTATCGGAAATGTGGAATTCAAAAACAATTCACCGAAAATTACCCTGTCGCGTACCTCTGAATTATTTCTCGAAAGATTATTTGAGCAGGAAGTTCCCGAAATTTTTGACGGACTCATCACGATTAAAAAAATTGTACGCATACCGGGCGAAAGGGCTAAGATTGCCGTGGAATCGTATGACGAACGGGTTGACCCTGTAGGAGCCTGTGTGGGAATGAAAGGAAGCCGTATTCATGGTATCGTAAGGGAGTTGCGCAACGAAAATATCGACGTGATTAACTTCACCAACAATACACAACTGTACATTCAGCGTGCCCTGAGCCCTGCAAAAATTACCAGTATCAAGCTGGTTCCCGAAACCAAAAAAGCAGAGGTATATCTGAAACCCGATCAGGTTTCGCTGGCAATTGGGAAGGGTGGACTGAATATTAAACTGGCCAGTCAGCTGGTTGGCTACACCATTGATGTCTACCGCGAAATGAACGACGACGAGGAAGATGTTGACCTGGATGAATTCGCCGATGAAATTGATGGCTGGATTATTGATAAACTGAAAGCCATTGGTTGCGACACTGCCAAAAGTGTACTGGAACTCGACCCGGCGTTTATCGAAAAGAGCGCTGACCTGGAAGAAGAAACCGTTAAAGAGATTATTGCAGTTTTGAAATCGGAGTTTGAATAAAACACGTACAGGATTTTTACAGATTAATTTTACATTATGGATACAGACAACAAGCCTCAAAAATTAGCAACCTTAGCTGCCGAACTCAATGTCGGTACAAATTCCATTGTTGATTTTTTGGCTAAAAAGGGACATAAAATCGATTCCAACCCGAACGTAAGAATTCCGGTGGAATTATTGCCCCTGTTGCGCAAAGAATTCAGCGATTCAATCAGTCTGAAGGAACAATCGCTCGATATTTCGGCCCGCGGCAAAGAGAAAAAAGTGGGTACTGTTGAAACTGCTGCCGAACCGCAACGTTTCGAGGAGGAAAAGTCAGAGGAAAAAGAACTGCTCATCAAAGACTCTTCAGGTCTCGAAGGCCCAAAAATTGTCGGCAAAATCAACCTTGACGAGGTAAATAAAAAGAAAACCGCGGAACCCAAGCCTGAGGTAAAAAAGGCTGAACCGCCCGTTGCGCAGGAAGAACCCAAGCCTGAACCCGAACCTAAAGCTGCCCCTGTTGAGGTAAAAGAGGAACCCGTAACCGAAACCAAAACGGTTAAATCGCCGGTAGTACTCGGCAAAATCGATATCGATGCACTAAACCAGAAAACACGTCCCGATAAAAAGAAAAAGTCAGGCTCTGATAAAACCGTGACACTTACCGAACCTGAACCGGTTGCCGAAGTATTGCCGGTTGATGAGCCGGTTATTGTTGAACCCGAAGTTACCGCTCCGGTTGAAGAAACAAAACCGGTTGAAGAATCCGATAATTTTATCAAAACAAAATATGATAAACTTACCGGACCCAGCGTTATCGGGAAAATCAATATCGATGATTTTGTAAAGAAAGAAGAAGACATCCGGAAAAAACGCGAACAGGAAAAAGTTGACCGCAAACAGGAACGCGAAAAAGAACGCGAGCAAAAGAAAAAACGCAAACGTATCCGCAAGGAAACCGTTAAAATTGATGTCTCGAAAAACAAGGATCAGCCGAAACTAAAACCCAAGGAATCGGTTGCCGGTAGCAAGAAAAAACCAAAACGCGACATCAAACCCGAAGTATCGGACGAACAGGTTCAGAAACAGATTAAGGAAACCCTGGCCCGGCTGACTTCCACCAAACAAAAATCGAAAACATCGAAATACCGTCGCGAAAAGCGCGACATTGTCAGTCAGCGTATGCAGGCCGAATTCGAAGAAAACGAGGCCCAGAAAAACATACTGAAAGTAACCGAATTTGTTTCGGTAAACGAGTTGGCCACCATGATTCAGTTGCCGGTGAACGAAATTATTGCTACCTGCATGAATCTGGGTTTATTTGTTTCGATCAACCAGCGTCTTGATGCCGAAACCATGGCTTTGGTGGCTGATGAATTCGGATATAAGGTAGAATTCGTAAGCGCTGAGGTATTGAGCGACATCGAAGAAGAAGAAGATCACGAGGACGACCTCGTGCATCGCCCGCCTATTGTTACCGTGATGGGGCACGTTGACCACGGTAAAACCAAATTGCTCGACTATATCAGGCATACCAATGTGGTGGCCGGTGAAGCCGGGGGAATAACCCAGCACATCGGAGCATACAGTGTGGTGCTCGACAGCGGGAAACAAATCACCTTCCTCGATACTCCGGGACACGAAGCTTTCACTGCCATGCGTGCCCGTGGTGCACAAATCACCGACATTGCCATTATTGTGGTAGCTGCCGACGACGAAGTGATGCCACAAACCATCGAAGCCATTAACCATGCTTCGGCTGCCGGTGTTCCCATTGTGTTCGCCATTAACAAAATAGACAAGCCCAATGCCAATCCCGAAAAAATAAAGGAACAACTGGCCGCTATGAACTATCTTGTAGAAGAATGGGGTGGAAAATACCAATCGCAGGATATCAGTGCCAAGCAAGGCCTTAATGTTGATCTGTTGCTCGAAAAAGTGCTGCTCGAAGCAGAACTTCTCGATCTGAAAGCCAACCCCGACAAAAGAGCCATTGGAACCGTGGTGGAATCAGCGCTCGACAAAGGCAAGGGTTACACATCGACTATACTGGTGCAATCGGGTACCTTAAAAGTAGGCGACATTATTCTTGCCGGAAGCTATACCGGCAGGGTAAAAGCCATGCACAACGAACGCGGTGTAAAAATTGTGAAAGCAGGTCCCTCGACTCCGGTAGTTGTGCTGGGTATCAGCGGGGCACCACAGGCCGGTGATAAATTCAATGTGATGGAAACAGAGCATGAAGCCAAAACCATTGCCAACAAACGCTTACAGTTACAGCGTGAACAAGGATTGCGCACTCAGAAATACATTACACTCGACGAAATCGGACGTCGTCTGGCCCTGGGTAATTTCCACGAAATTAAACTCATTGTGAAGGGTGACGTTGACGGCTCGATTGAAGCCCTGAGCGATTCGCTCATCAAGCTGTCGAACGAAGAGGTTCAGGTGAGCGTTATCCACAAAGCCGTGGGTCAGATTTCGGAATCGGATGTTATGTTGGCAGCGGCTTCCGACGCCATTATCATCGGGTTCCAGGTGCGCCCTGCCGTGAGTGCTCGTAAACTGGCCGAAAAAGAACAAATCGACATCAGGCTGTATTCCATCATCTACGATGCCATCAACGAAATCAAGGACGCTATGGAAGGTATGCTTTCGCCCGAAATCAAGGAGAAAGTACTGGGATCGGCTGTGGTTAAAGATGTGTTTAAAATTACCAAAGTGGGAACGGTGGCAGGGTGTATCGTTACCGAAGGTAAAATTCTCAGGTCTGCCAAAGTGCGCCTCATCCGCGACGGAATTGTGGTATATACCGGTGAACTCGAATCGCTCAAACGCTTTAAAGACGATGCAAAAGAAGTTGTATCGGGTCTTGAGTGCGGCCTGAACATCGAAAAATACAACGACA
>JAGOEF010000084.1 GCA_017997855.1 Bacteroidales bacterium | reverse complement strand
CCATTACAGGGTTCACCGAAAATGCGGGAAATTCCTGCCCGGGATAGCTTACAAGAACACACTCACCCCACTGACATTCATATTGATTGGTAACAGTAACACAATACAACCCGGCAGTAAGACCTGTAATGGTCTCGGTAGTTTCACCATTGCTCCAAATTATTTGTGGTCCAACAACGTACTGAACATCAACTGAAGCCATACCGTCAGAAGCTCCCGGAGCCGATTCATCGTTGTGCGACATTGTAATATACGGAAGTTCGTTAATTTCAACGTACATCTCATCGGTTGCCGTGCATCCGTTATTATCAGTTACAACCACCGTGTAAGTACCGGTAACCCCAACTTCAAGTACCTGAAGATTAGGAGTTCCGTTCCAAACATAAGAGCTAAAACCCGGACCGGCATCCATGCTCACCATTTCGCCGCAGGTAGAAACATCGTCGCCAAGGTTAACCACCGGAGCATTATTCACGGTAATGGCTTTTGTTGAAACGCTGCCGTTTCCACAAGTATTATGGCCTTTTACGGTAATATTTCCCGATACGGCTAAAGCGCCGAATGTAACCGTAATACTGTTGGTTAAGCTGGTTCCTGTAGCCCCGGAAGGCAATGTCCAGATATACGATTCGGCATTGCTGATATCGGCCACCGAATAGGTTTCAACACTTTGACCTTTACACACCGAAGCAACACCCGAAATGCTTCCGGCTGCTCCGGGTACTGTATTCACTACTACCGACACCACATTGCTATACACCGTGGTGTATCCGGTTTGAGACACGGCTACCCGATAGTAGGTTGTGGCCGTAAGATTAGGCGTTGTATAGGTGCTGGTGGTGGCACCCGAACCACCGCTTACGTTAATCCATCCTGAAGTTCCATTGGTCGATTTTTGCCATTGTATGTTGCCGGTATATCCCGAAAGGCTAACACTGGAGTTTGTTCCGCTACAAATAGGAGAGTTTGCCACAGCAGTTCCTGCCACAGGTGGTGGAACATATTCGCTACCATGCAGACACAAAGTAAAGGGAGATATTGATGTTGTCCATGCACCACTTGCGTACTGCATTCCGAGTCCACTCCCGGCAGGGGCATTAATCCACATAAGCCAACAATCGGTTCCCGAAGCGGCGAGTCCCTGTACCGACACAAAACCCACCGGCATATTTACTGACTGCGGGAGTGTTATGCTCATGCGGTACAACGGATAGCTATCAAATAAATCGACGTTTGCGTCGAGCATGGTTGCACTAATGTTGTTGAAAGTAAAGGCGGCAGATCCCACAGTTCCTGCGTTGTCGTTATAAAAGACCACATTCACGCTCATGGGTGAGGCTTCTTCGCAATTCAACCAGTTACTACCATCGTTGGTCATCGAAACCATCCATATATCAAGGCTTTCGATTACGTAACCGGTAACATCGTATTGGGTAGCACACAGATAACCAGTTGGCACATCCGAAAGCGAAGCCTGCGACGGAGAATCATACACCTGCTCATAGATACTTTGTTCTGAACATGATACAACTGGGCCAATACTGTAAACCTCAATACTGTAGTCTTCCACTTCGCCATAGCTCGAGTTTCCGCAGGGTGTAATGTTGGGGCCGTTACCTGCATCGGTAAGCCGGATGCGCATTCGGTAGGTGCCCACAGCCTGAGCGACAGGGATAGCAAAACTACCTGTATGGGGAGAAGTAAAACCACTTCCACTCGAGGCATACATCGGTTCGCCGGTATCGGCAAAATCACCGTCATTATTCCAATCGACCCATATAATGATTTCGTCTGTTTCGTATGCGTTTGTAACACCTACTGAAAAATTCAGTGTTTCACCGGGCAAATACTGCGATGATAATGGCGTGAAGTTTTCGTAACCAGCAGTTCCACGGGCAGAATTGTTTGCCACAGTTCCATAGCTTACGTTTGAAATATATTCGTAAGTAACATCAGGCGAACCGGCATCACAATAAGTAATGGCAATGCGACGGTTTCCGTCAGGGTTCGTAACGGTGGGTGTTTTTGCGGTACCAATGGTCAGCGAAGTACATTGGGCATCGACGAAATTACCCAGTGTTGCACCAGAGTTAATATCATAGCACAGCCAGAAATAATTTACCCCGTTGCTGAGGGTTTGGGCCCCTGTGAAACTGAAATTACCCGAAGGACTGGTCACTGCAGTGCCAAATGCATTGGTAGCTTCGAACAAAGAGGAAGTACCGGAATAGTATAATCGTGCATTCGAAATGTCGGTAGCCGGGTTGGTGGTACCCGTTGTGTTAAAGCTAAACGAAGTAACCGATAATGGTGAAATATCGCCACTCATGGTTATTTCTACAGCAACAATCTGTTGGTTCTGGGTGTTGGGTGCAACATCGCTTGTCAGGGTTTGTGTTACAGTTGACGAAATGTAGCTCATGGTTTCGACCGAGTACAAATCGCTTTGCCACAGACCGCGTCCGTAACTTGCCGCCCGCAGTTTACTGGTTGATGATGTGGCTCCGTACCAGATTTCGAGTTCTCCGATTTTCACTTTGGGTAAGCCATTGCTGAACAAAATCCAGTTGCTGCTTCCATTTTTGAAGTAAACCCCGTACTCGGTTCCACAATAGAGTTCATTTGCGGTGGTGTTCAGTTTATTTTGTACGAGGGAATTTACCGGGATAGTCGGCAAACCTGTCGAAATATTTGTCCAGGAGGTTCCGCCATTAGTAGTCTGGTACACTCCGGGTGAACTGAATCCGCTCATGCAAACCCAAACCGTTGAGGGGTCGTTATTCTTAACGGTAATATAGCGTATATAGGCTTCCGATACAGGTAATGTCCCTGTAATATCAGTCCATGAACTACCCCCATTCGTTGTTTTCCAGATTTGGGTGTTATCGGCCATGTAGATAACCTGAGTATTCGATGGGGCAACCGCAATCGACCGGAGACGGTCGCTTGAATTCACATTCGAAATCTGCGTCCACGAATCGCCACGGTTGGTCGATCTATACAGGTCGGCATATCCCACATAAATGGTTGCGGGAGTAACCGGATCGATTACATACGGGGTAACCCAGGCTCCGTCCGGGTTTCCATTAGGAGATATATCCGTTGCGTTGCTCCACATATCGGTGGTGCGATCGATTTGTCCGTTTACGTAGGCTCCGTATTGGATGTTCACATTGCCGTAATCAATCAGGCATTCAGTCCCATCTCCGCCTTTTACATCGTACCAGGTTCCATTGTACAATAATTTTGTTCCGTTATCCTGCAGACCGGTTATGGTAACGTTCTGACTTGTTACAGCGCAACCCAGTTTGTACATCTGACTGGTAACAATTCCATTGGTTTTATCAGTCCACGAAGTGCCGTTGTTTGTCGAAATATACACTCCGCCATCGTTACATTCAAACAAATCGCCATTGCTCCGGTAAACAAGGGCGTGTTTATCGGCATGTACGGCAGGTACACCATCGCCCCACCAGTGATTAACAATCGACCATGAGGTTCCGCCGTTGGTCGAGCGCCAGGTGTTCACACCACCTACCAATACATAATTTGCGTTCGATGGTGAAGCGGCAATACACAGGTCGTACCAACCCTGCCCTCCTGAATCCTCACCGGTGGATTCCCATCCCAGCAGATTGGTTGTGGTTCCCGCGAATATCTGTGAGTAACTACTTCCGCTGTTTGTCGATTTATAAATTCCATACAATCCGCTCTCATCATTAGCCACCACAGCATATACCCAGGTTGCCTGATTGGCAGAAACAGCCAGTTCGGTACGCTGACCATTGCTAACACTCAAGGCTTGCGTCCATGTAGTTCCTCCGTTGGTAGAAATATAAATTTTCCCGTCCGAAGTACTGCCATACAGGGTGTTGAATAGGCCCGGTTTGTATTCCATGTCGATGAATTCATTAGTCGAGAGCAGTGTCCAATTGGTTCCACCGTTGGTGGTTTTGTAAACCCCCGCAGTAGTAGCGGCAACAATAGTATTGTTGTTGGCGGGGTCAAGCAGCAAACGGTTTACCATATTATAGCTTGCCGGAGTAAACGACAGACCAGTGGTATTCCACGTAGAACCTCCGTCGGTTGATTTTAACACCCCATGGCTACGGTTATCGAATGCATCACGGTCGCCGGTTCCGATATAAATGGTTTGCGAAGTAGCATAATCCGAAGGTATCACAATGTCGCTTACGCCCAAAACATCATTGTTGTCGGTAAGACATGTCCACGACGAACCATTGTTTGTGGTTTTCCATAAACCACCCGAGGGAGCCCCAACCCAATAGGTATTGTTATCGGAAGGATGAAAAGTAATGCAGTTCAGTCGTCCTACCCCTGCATATCCTCCGTCGGATATCGAGGGGCCCATAGAGGACCAGTTACCATTGGCTGATTTCTGCATCGGATGTTCAGCATAGTATTCGTTAAACTGCTCTTCGGCCGTGGTTTGGGGTAACGCACCCGTTGCCGGATCAATCAGGTTTTCCATATAGTAGTTCCAGCGCATGAATTGTTTCCATCCACCGGCTTTTTTCTTAACCCCATTCACATAATAATATCCTGATTTCACATTGTAATCGCGCCAGTAATCGTCGAATGCCTGTCGTAGTTCAAACAAAGTACATTCGCCTACCGACTTACCCTGTGGCAGGTTGTTTAACCATTGCTGTGCATTAACATGCGAAACAAAGAACAATGCTGCAAGTGCTAAAATAATAACTTTCTTATTCATAAATCATACAGTTTTCTAAGTAATTCAAAACTGTATAAAGTTATACATATTTATATATCACAAATAAAATTATTACAATTTTTTATCAAAAATTTTAAACCAGCCTGTTTGGCTTAATTACAAGCATTTCCGGCTGAAAACGAACTTTAGGGTTTAGCGTATTTTCATTTTATACAATGCCCTGAAATCGCCACTGTACTTCTCTCGATACAGAAAATACAGGGCATCATCCCGGACTGTAATATCGGATACCCAGTAAAAATCAGGTATTTTTATTTCCCTGCCAATTTTTCCGGTGCTGATAGAAATTTCGCGCACATACGATTTCCCGTTTTTCAGATATACTGCATACACATTACCGGTAATTTCATCGATGGCAATCTGATTCTCAATATAACGGTTATTTTGAAAATTTATATTCACCTGACCCAGTTTTCTGAACCTTGTGTTATACCACTCTATCACCGAATCGGTATAGTTAATTATCGCAATGGTATCGTTGAGTTTGAGAATCGGGGCAAATACCGGTTTGTACATCATCTTTTCGAATCGCATATCGGCTTCGGTGGGTGGTTTGGTTCCCATTGAGAAGAATCGCCCCTGATAAGCAAGCATCTCAAGCTTTCGTTCGTCGGCAATAGTGCGGAACATCTCCCATTCGAGGCTGACAGTATCGGTGTAGTAATACATCAAAACCTGATCGTTTTCGGCATATTCACCGAATAACAATTTGCCATCCGACTCAAGTTTGCAGGGTTCCATGATTTCGCGGAATTTATTCACCGGCATCGGATATTCGAGCGATACTCCGGTTTTGTCAAACACCAGTTGATAGGCATTTACTTCGGTAAGGTAGTGCAGGTTGCCCAGACAATCGGCAAAAAAATGACCCTCAGTTCTGACGCATTTTGCAAAGACCGTGTCACCACGCGGGCTGATCATCACCAGCCATGGATTGTTTTCGCGGGTGTAGCGGTAGCAATATCCGGCATACAGAATATTATCGCCCACAAAAGCATAATCGAATACATCGAGCACCATGCCCTTGCTGATATTTACCACCGGTCTGACTTCGGCCTGAGGCAGTTGGGTAACGTTGGGTTCCAGGGCAGTTTCGGTGGTGGGTTTACGCGAATCGGCAACGAACTCCGTAGTTTTAAACTGAACATGCGAAAACACTATGGTGTCGCCGGTCTTCACCCCTTTCAGTGTAAATCGTCCCATCGCATCGCACACCGTACCGCTATTGCCCGGTTTCACAAACACATTGCACAATGGCACCGGGTCACCGGTTTCGACATCGTAGACCTTTCCCGAGAGGTTAAAAACCTGCTGCGACCAAACAGATACAGCAATTAGCAGCGCAGGTATCAACATCAGTATTTTCGATAGGCGAAGCATGCGATAAGCAGGTATTATTTTGGGTTATTCAGAATTTCCCTGTATAAATCGTCGAGTTCGCGTTTGGCCTGAGCCCCGTAGTAACCGTTTTCGTTTACGATTTCGATCAGGGCTTTTTCGGCTGCAGCATATTGTTTCTGTTCCAGCAAAATCAGTCCTGCATACCACTGCGACTCCTGATGAAAAGTATTAATTCCCGCAGCCGACACCTTGCCGAAACATGCAGAGGCCTTGCCGGTTTCTCCGGTTTCGTAGTAACACATGGCTTTATAGAACCAGGCGTTCTGATCGCCGGGATATTGTTCAAGAATGGTTTCGAAGCACTCGGTTGCAGCAGTATAATTTTTATTTTTCAGAAACAACAACGCCTGCTCGAGGTAATCGACATAGGCAAGTCGGGTATCTCTCAGGTCGGGTATATCGTCAGGTAACTGATTAACATCGGCTCCGTTTCGTGGGATATCCTGAAATTTCTGATTGTTGCGTTTCACAAAGCGGTAATCAACCACTTTGTATCCCTGAAGGTAAGTATAGGGATGATTCGACCTGAAACTGTAGTTCATTTTGTCGCCTGAAATGCTGCCGTTGTTGTCGATTGTAAGCGAGCGTGCAACATAAAGCGGCTCCACCTTTTCGGGGATAAAACCTGGCTCGGGCATGCGGCGCATTTCGGTGATAAACAGGGTTTCGGTTTCGGCCAGCACCAGAGTATCGTGATTTCCGGATGTAATTATG
>JAGOEF010000083.1 GCA_017997855.1 Bacteroidales bacterium | reverse complement strand
TTGCTATACTCGATGAGATATATAACTATCCGGGGCATTTCGAGATTGAGAAGTTGTATATTACTATGCGAAACAAAAATATCAATATCAGTCGGGCTACTTTATATAATACTATTGAATTGTTGCTCGGAGCCAAGCTGATAATTAAGCACCAGTTTGGAGGTAACGTGAAGCACTACGAGAAGGCTTTGGTGAATTCTCAGCACGACCATCTGATTTGTATTGTTTGCGGAAAGGTGCAGGAGTTTACCGATAACCGTATCGAAGAAGTAAGAATGGCTATTGCTGCTAAAAACCATTTCAATGTTTCGCATCACTCGCTTTATATTTATGGTACATGTGGCGATTGTCGCCATAAAGCCAAGCCCAGACTTGAGTCCTAGTTTTTTTCATATCTTTTCAACAACAGGGCTTTGAAACACTGAATCAATTATCTTTGACGTTTAATTTACCTGCTATGAATGTAGATGTTTTGTTAGGTTTGCAATGGGGCGACGAAGGGAAAGGTAAAGTAGTTGATGTACTTACTTCGCAATACGATGTAGTTGCCCGTTTTCAGGGTGGCCCAAATGCAGGACATACTCTTGAATTTAATAATATTAAGCATGTGCTTCACACCATTCCTTCCGGTATTTTTCATCGCGATACCATAAATATTATCGGGAATGGTGTTGTTATCGATCCGGTAAGTTTAGCCGACGAAATTGCAGCTACCGAAAAAATCGGCGGTGATATATCCGGAAATCTGTTTATCAGCCGTAAAGCACATCTCATTTTACCCACTCATAAATTATTGGATGCGGCCCTCGAAAAATCTAAGGGTAGCAATAAAATTGGAAGTACACTTAAGGGAATTGGTCCGGCCTATACCGATAAAGTAGCGCGAAATGGCTTACGTATTGGTGATATTGAATCTCCTGATTTTGTTTCGAAATTCAATCTGCTTCGCGACCAACATGGTTTTATTCTGAAAAATCTCGGTTTCGAAATTGACAGCGAAGCAGAGATAGCATGGTTCCGGGCAATTGAAGCAATCAAGCGTTTCCGGTTCATCGATAGCGAATACGCGGTCAACGATTGGCTTGCTCAGGGAAAAACAATGCTGGCCGAAGGTGCTCAGGGCACTCTGTTGGACGTCGATTTTGGCTCGTATCCCTTTGTTACTTCTTCAAATACTTGTTCAGCAGGTGTATGCACCGGGCTGGGTATTTCACCCCGTAATGTGGGTAATGTTTTTGGCGTATTTAAAGCCTATTGTACCCGCGTAGGCAGTGGCCCTTTCCCAACTGAACTTCACAATGAAACCGGTGAACTGATGCGCAGCCGTGGGCACGAATTCGGTTCCACCACGGGTCGGCCCCGTCGCTGTGGCTGGCTCGATCTGGTAGCCTTAAAGTATTCCATAATGATTAATGGGGTAAGCGAACTTTTTATGATGAAAGCCGATGTTCTCGATGAATTCGATACAATTAGAATATGTACAGGATATAAAGTTGACGGACTTATTTCTGATCAAATTCCTTACGATATCACCAAAACAATTGAACCCGTTTATCAGGAACTACCCGGTTGGAAAACCCCGATTGATAGTTTGAAGGATGTTGAAGCCATCCCGGCAGAATTGATTCAATACATTGATTTTATTCAGAAAGAAACAGGAGTAAAAATCAGCCTGCTTTCGACCGGGCCAGACAGGACACAGACGCTACGCTTGAAATAATCATTGAAATTGCATTTTACCGGCTTGAGTAATGCATTATTTAACTGCTTGAATATTTTGACATACAGTATATTAACACGTTGGGGTTAATATGTTGTTTGTTGACTGCAACGAGTCCGATACTATTCGCAGTATTTTTACGCAAAACCAAAAAGCAATGATTCGTACCGGTATTTTGGGTGATGAGCAGGTATGTAAGTCCATAGCCAGCAATATTCGCGATGTGGGTGAAATTAAACTCGTTGGTTTTTTCGATCCTGCCGGAAATAGATCTGTGTCCTCCTCAGGGTCTCCGGTATCATTCTTCGACTCCGAAACACTCATACGCGATGTGGATGCCGTAATTGCTTTATCGCCCATGTCATCGCCCGAGCATATCGAAAATTTAGTGCGCAACTCGAAGCATGTTCTTTTTGAACCAACCCACTTTTTCAGCCGCACCGAGGCCAGTCGTTTGATGAATATGATTGATGAAGCGGATGTAAAAGTGCAGCCTAGTTTCGACAACCGATACAATTTGGTTTTCAGGGCGGTTCGGCCGTTTGTAAAAAATCCAAGGCTCATAGTGTCGAATCATGTTACCCCTTTTGATGCTAAAAAACAGATTTCGGTGTTACACGACATTTTACTTCACGATATCGATCTGGTGCTTAGCCTGGTGCAGTCCGAAATCAAATCTGTTACTGCAACATCGGTGAGCATCGACAGAACAAGCCCCGATATCATCAATACCCGAATCGAATTTAATAATAAATGTGTGGCACAGTTTCATGCGGGTCGCATTGGTACCGATGCCTCCAACGAAATGTCATTTTATCAGAACAACCATTATATCTATGCCGACCTGCTTAACCATCAGGCTTTTGTAGCCCGAAAAAAATCTGAATTATCCGATGTAGGCTTGTTTAGCAGCCAGAAAGGCGACATAGTGTGTGACCCAATTCCGATTTGGGGCGGTAGCCGACAATTTAGCAGTATCAAGGCTTTTGCCGATTCAATTGTTAAAAATACTGTTCCCGAAGTGGATGTCGAAACCATGATGCGTACATTTTCGGTAACACAGGTTATTGCCGAAAAACTTAAATTGGTTTCTCATTGAATTATTTCCATATAAATTTTAATTTTGCCGGCAATAATTCAGCAATGAACACGTTGTATCATTTAAGCTGTTAACGAAGTTGTAATGAGGTTATTTTTATTTTTTCTGTCGGTTTTTTCTCTCAGCCTTTTCGTAGCCTGCGATATAATTAATCCTGAAGAGGAAATACCGGCATATATTGCTTCCGATTCAGCGGTACTAGTTACCAACTACGATCTGCAGGGCAGTAATGCTCACAATATTTCCGATGCATGGATTTATGTCGATGGTAAATTGGTTGGCGTTTTCGAAATGCCATTCTCTATCCCTGTTCTTGCCGCAGGTACTAAATCTGTTGTTATCCAGGCGGGTATTAAAAACAATGGTGTTGCTGCCAGTAGGGTGGTTTATCCATTTTACACAAAATATACAATCGATACAACCCTTACTCCCGGCGAAGTGTTGCGTCTTACACCGCAATTCGAATATCAGGATGTGAATTTTGTGGTTAAAGAAGATTTCGAGGATTTGGGAATAGTTTTCGCTGTGAGTGCCCAGAGCGACACTTCGATTAATCTGGTTTCGGGAAATGAGGCTTTCGAAGGGAATTCAATGTTTTTTGCCCTCGATTCAGTACGCGATGTGTTCGAATGCCGCTCAACCGATTTGTACGAATTGCCTTATGGGAAAAACGTGTTTCTCGAAATGACATTTAAAAACAACGATTACTTTACTTTCGGGGTATTTGCCCGTAAATATAATGGAGGAACCGATGTCGAAGTCAGAGTTCCTATTATTACATTCAATCCTACCGATACCTATAAAACCATTTATATAAGTCTGGCAAACGCAATTACCTCGAACAGTCAGGCATACGATTTCAGGCTGTATTACACTTGTACTCATTCCGACGAGAGCCTCAACGATACAACCCGGGTGTTTATTGATAATGTAAAACTAATTTACTGACGATGAACCGCTCGATACAACGAATAAAATACATTGCATTCGACATGCTCGCAGCAGCAGCGTCGTATTATCTGCTGTATTTGTTTCGTAAAAAATATATCGAACCTGTAAAATTTGGTTACAATATTCCTTTCGAAATCAGCGATGAGTTTATTCTTGGTCTGAGTCTAATTCCTGTTTTTTGGGTTGTTCTTCACTTGCTTAGCGGATATTACCGTAACCCGTTGCGCAAATCGAGGCTTCAGGAATTGGGACAGACTTTTTTCACAACCCTGATTGGGGTCGTGATTCTGTTTTTCCTTCTTATGCTCGACGACTGGGTGGGTAACTACAAACAATACTATACCATTCTTCTGGCATATCTTGGACTTCAGTTCGGGTTTACCTATATTCCGCGCGTATTCATTACCACCATTACAAACCACCGGATTCATAACCGTAAGCTGGGTTTCAATACCCTGATGGTTGGTTCGGGCCGTAAGGCTGTGAAACTCTATAAGGAAATGGAGGCACTGAAACTGTCGTCAGGGTTCAAGTTTGTGGGTTTTGCCAGTGTTGATGAGAAAGAAATGCTGATGCTTGAAAAATACCTGCCTCACCTGGGAACAATTAAAGACATCAGGAACAAAATCACCGAATACAAAGTCGAAGAGGTGGTAATTGCACTTGAGTCCCGAGAACACGGTACTATCAAAAATATTATCAATCAGCTTATCGGTCTTAAAGTCGATGTAAAAGTATTACCCGACATGTACGATATTTTAATTGGCAAAGTAAGAATGAATGCCATTTTAGGTATTCCACTCCTTCAGATACACCATAACCTGATGCCCGTATGGCAGCAACATGCAAAACGTTGGATAGATGTGACGCTGAGTCTTCTGGCCCTGCTTATATTGTCTCCCCTGTATCTGGGACTCGCCATTGGAGTGAAGCTTTCCTCACCGGGACCGATTATCTACAGCCACGAACGAATAGGTCGTAATGGTAAACCATTCACCATATATAAATTCCGTTCGATGGTGAAAAATGCCGAACGCAATGGTCCGGAATTAAGCAGCAAAGCTGATAACCGGGTTACCAACTTCGGTAAATTCATGCGCAAAACCCGCCTCGATGAGCTCCCGCAGTTTTTCAATGTGGTTAAAGGCGATATGTCGCTTGTAGGTCCGCGTCCCGAACGCCAGTATTTCATCGATCAGATTGTTGCCATTGCACCCCACTACCGGCACCTCCTCAATGTTCGCCCCGGTGTCACCTCCTGGGGGCAGGTAAAATATGGTTACGCCGAAAATGTGCAACAAATGGTGGAACGCCTTAAATACGACATTATCTACATCGAAAATATGTCCTTATTTGTGGACTTTAAAATCCTGATTTACACCGTCAAAATTATATTTCAGGGCAAAGGAATTTAACTGAATGGTGTTAAGGTAATCTTTTTTATCCATTGTCGCCTTGCCCGTGGTACTTCGACAACTCAACCTGCACCCAGCCCGAGTAATTTAATCCGCTCGATATACCTGCCCAGCAACCTAGGCATGGCAATACGTTCCAGTTGGGTCAAATCAATTACTTGATAGTTAGCCAAATTCATGCTGTTAAAATCATTTTTCAGCCTGATAACCCGGAACCGGGCTTCAATCGTGCGGTGGGTCAGCTTATGCGGTGCCGCATCAAACACAACCGATTCAATGATATCGCCCGAAATGTCGCCTATACCTTCGGGCCAGGGTATGTGATTTTCAAACTTATTACTGGTTTCACACATCGGAAACTCAAACAAACCGTTCCAGATATCATTGCCCGATCGCTTCTTTACCAAAGTTTTGTCATCGCTGCTAAACAAAACGAAATAATTAAAATAACGTGTGCTTACTTTCTTTTTTTCAGCTTTAAAGGGCAATGTTCGTTGCTTTCCGCGGCTATAAGCATAGCATTCGCCTGCAAAAGGACAACTGCTGCATTCCGGTTTCGGTTTACACTGCAGTGCTCCAAACTCCATGATTGCCTGATTGAACAATGCCGGGTTACCGCAATCGAAAACCTGCATTAAATGCTTTCGTACCTCATCCTCAAACCCGGCAGAACCATACAGCGATTCGATGCCAAAGTACCGCGAAGCCACCCTTTTCACATTGCCATCCACACATATAACCGCCTCCCCGAAGGCAAACGATGCAACGGCTGCCGACGTATATCCGCCAATCCCCTTAAGTGCTTGCAGCCCGGCAGCAGTGTCCGGGAAAACGCCACCGTGCTTATTCACAATTTCACGGGCAGTGCCAAGCATCATCAAAGCACGCTTGTAATACCCCAGGCCTTCCCAAAGCTTAAAAACTTCATCATCTTTGGCTGTAGCCAGACTCAATACATCGGGATATGCCTTAACAAGCCTTTCGTAGTAGCCAATTCCCTGATTCACCCGGGTTTGCTGAAGCACAATCTCCGACAGCCAGATCAGATACGGGTCGCGGGTATTTCGCCATGGCAAATCACGACGATGCATTTCGTACCAGTCAAATATTGTTTTTGCAAAACTCAAAGCATTTGTTTTTAGCCTAACCAAATTTGTGAATTCTTGTTTAATCAAAGCCAATCATGTAAAACTAAGCTAAATTTCCGATAACCGCAATTTCCTTTCTTCACAGCCTTTTGCTCAATCCAAAGCCCCGCTTACTTATGCGCCAAACTTACATTTTAATTTCAAGTTGTTGCTTTTGTTCTCCACAAAGCAATCTTGTCAAAATTAACTCTATCCCCAAAAAGTACGCACTTAAAAATAGAAACAAACGAAGAAATCAGAGAAAGTTCCCGTTGTCACGAAGAAAACTCCCGTTGTCACGAAGAAAACTCCCATTGTCGCGGAGAAAACTCGCATTGTCGCGAAGAAAACTCGCATTGTTGCTGAGAAAACACGCATTGTCGCGGAGAAAACTCGTATTGTTGCAAATAAAACACCCGATGTCGCAGAGAAAGTTTCCACTGTCGTGGAGAAAGTTCCCCCTGTCACGAAGAAAGTTACTGTTGTCATCTCGATAAAGTCTCACACAAAATCCTGTAGAACCTGGTTTTTTGCTTCTTTGACAATTCTTTCAAAATAAAATAGTCACATTACTTTTTATTTGTTTTGCATTTAAAAAAAAACTACTTATATTT
>JAGOEF010000082.1 GCA_017997855.1 Bacteroidales bacterium | reverse complement strand
TATTGTAGTTTAAGTCGAAAAAATACGTAATTTTCGACAACATTTAATTTTTATGTCAATGAAAACTTTTTTAGGATTTGTATTGCTTCTGGCAGTTGCAACCGGTGTTGTTGCGCAGTATCAGGTTTCGTATTTCGACGACCCCATGTCGCATTGTGTTAAGCAGGCAGCAGTTCCCTACCTGAACAAATCATCATTGTCGGGCGACACCCTGCCCCAGCTTGAGGGTTGGCCCCGTGGTTTTGTCTGCAATCCCACCTTTCGCAATTTCCGTGGTCTCACACTCGAATATCTCGACGATATGCCCGGTCACGAAATAATTGCAGCCATCAACGATTCGCTGTATGTATTGCATGGTGATGGAGCCCGGGTATGGTCGAAAAAAATCAACGGCACAGCCATCTATCCACCCTCAACTGCCGACATAGACAATGATGGCTCGATGGACATAGTGCTGGTTACCGGAGGTAGTCCTTACAACGGACATATTTATGCATTCGATGCGTTGGGAAATATCAAAACGGGCTGGCCGAAAACTGTTCCTTCGTGCTGGTATTTGTGTGCGCCCGTGTTATGCGACCTCGACGATGATGACAATCTTGAAATTATCGCCTGCGAAATGAATACCTCACAACCCACTGCCAGCCGTAAGCGTATTCATATTTACCGGAACGATGGCAGTGCGTTTTCGGAAAACTGGCCTAAAAACCTGCGCGCTACTCCGGCTGTAACCCCTGCCGTGGCCGATATTAATAAGGATGGCAGCGAGGATATACTTGTATGCACAGTCGATTCGATGTATGTGTTCGATTTACAGGGGAACAACATCGAGCCCTTCCCCTGGGCCGTTCCCGGCATGAAATTCAGCTATCAGTCGCCCATGATAATCGATTTCCGTAGTTCGCCATTCGATAATCCCATCGAAATTATCGGTGCAAACCATGGCGACAATCCCGGCTTCTACAAAATATGGTTCAATTACAATCCGCCCCTTTTTATGCACTGGGAAACAGACAATGGGGCATGGACTTACTCTACACCGCTGGCTTATGGTATTGAGAATATTATGCAATACGAATTGGTGAGTCAGCCTCTTGGGGATATCGAAAATGCCGATACCTGTATTTACAACATGGCCTGGGCCTATGGCTCCGATATGGATTTAGGAATCGAGGTTATCCGTTATGGAGGGCTCGAAGGATTTATGAGTATGACTACATCTACCGGCAACTTGCTTTATACCGGTTCCAACATGTCAGATGAATATGGAAACGGATTTCTTCACATTTACGACATGGGCAACGAACCTTTTGCTGAGCTTGAGGGTTTTCCGGTAAAAGTGAAAGGCTCTACTTTTATGAATGGCATAAATTTGGGCGATGTAAATGGCGACGGCAATGTTGATATGGTGATTTTGGGTTATTCCGACTCCACCTATATCAATGTAATCGAAACCGAAAGTATTTCTAATTTTCAATACCCTCCCAGCAATTTTCCCCATTTAATGGTGCCCTGTTATCGCGGAAGCAATACCCGACAGGGGCGCACCGAACCGGTGACTTACGAGGGTGTAACGAATAACACGGCAGCCGGTCTTGCGGTGTATCCAAATCCGGCTTCAACCCATGTGAGCATCGATATACCCGGACTTACGGGGAAGTCGGAGATAGAATTGTTCGATATATCGGGCCGAAATGTTATGAAACTCAGCTCCACCCTGCCAGCAAACCTGAATGTATCGGATTTGCCGAGGGGTTTCTACACGGTTCGATGTGCAAACAGCAGCCGGGGAATGCTTGTTACCAGAAAACTGGTTTTGAATTAAAAATCCGTATTACTTCAGCATAGACGGATACCAGTACTGAATCAGCCGGCCACAGTTGCGTGTAAGCTGATCCCAGGCAGGGGCAAGAACCTGCAGGTGAGCTACGGCACATGTGGGCATGCTTAACAGGGCATTGGAGTCGAGGTAATACAGAAAATCGCTGATGCCCGGGTTATGGGCAAACACTATCACATGGCGGTGATTCGACGTATGCTTTGTTAGCACTTTTATAAAATCCGAAACACCGCTGTGGTATAAATCAGGTTCTATCAGTATGTTTTGATTTCCGGTTTCGCCAACCACCAGACTTGCGGTTACAAGCGCCCGGACAGCACTGCTGCTTATTACCAAATCGGGAGGTAACAGATTTTTACCAATTAGTTTTCCCATCATTGGAGCATCTTTCAGTCCGCGATGGTTCAATGGCCGGTCGTGGTCGTCGAGGTCGTTATCCCAGTCGCTTTTGGCGTGACGCACCAGGGTGATGTACAAATTGCCGGACATTTGCAATTAGTTGGCAGTAATTTCGACCGTACTCAGCAGGGTTTCGAGCTGCCGCACCTGATTGCGCACTTCCTCGTTGGGGTTATACACAAAGCCTTCGACGGTAACAATACGGTTTCGCAGCGTGTCGGCCATAGTGATGCTGACAAAAGGTCCACCCATAAAATCCCGGTGCATTTTCCACAAGCCATTGATAGCCGCTGCGTAGTTACCTTTGTGGTTTTTAATACGCATAATCGGATGGTCATATACCCGCTCGGTGGTCATATATGAACCATCGCGTTCACCCGGAACATTTTTTTGGAGTACGATATCACGTTGTTTAAGCAAATAATCAAGGCTAAAGGTATTGGTATCGGTAAAAGGATACGAGTAAATAAAAATACCCATATCGTATTTTCGGGTTTCATACGAAATCCAGGCAAAATCGTCGCGCGAAACATCGAGTGCGTAAGATTTCGGAATCACCATTTTCACATGATATTTTTTTTGTATTTGCTCGGCTACCACAAGGTTCTGATATTTTACAAATGCCTGTAACCACCGGTCACTGTCAGCTTTTTTAAACAGTTCTATCAAGGTTGATCTGTTGTCGCTGATGAGTTTTACCATCGACGGGGCATCGGGTGCCTGAAGTTTTATCAGGGTCTGGTTGAAAGCATAGGGCTCTTTGTTAATTAAAATCTCTGCCTTGGTAAATTCTGTCGATATCACAGGAACCAGCACATTACGGTGGCGTTGGTTAATATCGATAAACTGTTCTTTGGGTATCTGCACCAGATTAAACAAATATTCCTCCATTGGGGTCGATTCGCAGTAGGCATGAAAAACAGCCCGCAAGGAGTCGCCGACTTCGGTAGTCCAGTAATCTTTATTGAGTACCACCAAAACTTCGCCCGGAGTTCCCGTAGCGCCTGGTTTGTAGTTTCCGAGGTTACCTGTACACGAGGCCAGACCCAGTGCTGCGACGATAATCAGTATTGTGCTTTTTATTTTCATAATACAAGGTATTTTACATGTAACTGCCGAACCTGTGATTTTATTGCAACACAAAGCCCCTGCTCCGGGTAATTCATAAAATCACAAGGTAAAAATAATGATTCTGCCGGGTAAAAAAAACAAACTTAGCAGGTTTCGAATTAATGCGGCTATTTCAGTATTATTTTCAGCCGAGGACTCAGGATGTTAACCGAATAGGGTAATATGGTGTTTTCGTCAACATAAAGTATTTCGAGAGTACGCAGGTTTCCTATGGTTTCGGGAATCCGAACAATATGACCACAATTCGAGATGTCGAGTTCGCGCAGGTTTCCCAACATACCAATTTCGTCAGGAATTTCTTTGAGATCGTTTTTTCCAATACTGAGCGAATACAGCTTGGTTAAATAGCCGATTTCGGAAGGAATGGCTTTCAGATTGTTGTGATACAGGTTTAAAAAAGCCAGTTTTCGCAGGTTTCCTATGCCTGAAGGAATCATTACTAATTTGTTGTATTCAAGGTTCAATTCTTCGAGATTGGTGAGATTGCCAATACCGATGGGTAGGCTTTCGATATTATTGAACCGCAACGAAAGCTTACGCAATTTGGTGAGTTTGCCAATCGACTCAGGAAGTTTGGTAATTCGGTTGCTGCCAATAATCAGCACTTCGAGGTTTTTCAGGTTTCCGATTTCTTCGGGTATATATCTCAATCCGTTTCGAAACAGGTACAGCTCGCGCAGGTTGGTTAAATAGCCAATTTCTGGCGGAAGGCTGTCGAGTTTTTTGTTTGTAATGCGTAGCCGTTCGGTGGTTTCGGGGTGCTGCAGTGCGTTGGTCAGAGCCGAATATCCCGAACACGATGCGGCTGTAAGGCACAATATGGCCATTGCCATAATAAAATATCCATACGTCTTTTTGAAAAGCCCATTAACGGATAATTTTAAAGCTTCCATCGGTGTTAAATTTAATGATGTCAGATGGTTTTGCCGTTTCGCTGGTTTCGAGGTCGCGGTCAACCACAAAATCTACATTTTCGATGAGTTTTTTTTCGATATCTGAAAAACTGACCGGAGCAGGTTTCCCCGAAAAATTAGCCGAAGTGCTTACCAATGGCCGTCGCAGAGAATGAATCAACCGTGCACAAAAATCGTGTTTAACCACCCTGATACCGATACTCCCATCGTCTGATAGCAGCGAGTTCGCAATGTTTCGTGCTCCGGGCAGAACCAGTGTTAGCGGCGATACTGCGGCTTCAATCAGATCGTAGGCTATTTCGGGAACACCCGACGAATAACGTTCGAGCATGGCAACACTATTTACCAGTATCAGCATGGGTTTCGACGGGTCGCGTTTTTTTATTAAAGACAGCTTCCGGCAAGCCTCTTCGTTGGTGGCATCACACCCGAGGCCCCATATCGTGTCGGTCGGATACAGGATTACTCCGCCGCGAAGCAGTATTTCCAGACTGTTTTTAATTTCGTTTTCCATCATTACAATAAGGATTCATACAAAGAATGCCATTGAAGGGCAATACTTTCAGGTGAAAATGCTTCAGCATGTTTTTTCCCTTCCAGAATCATGGAATTTCGCATGGATTCGTTTCCGGCCAGTTCAATGATTGCTTTCCCCAACAGGTGGGGCGAACCCGGGTCGGTGAGTATGCTGTGGTGTCCGGCTGCTTCGGGAAGACTGCTTAAATTGGCGGTTATTACAGGTACACCACTACTCACCGCTTCCAATACTGGAATTCCAAATCCTTCGAACAAACTGGGATAAACAAACATCAGCGCCGACTGATACATAGCGGGTAAGTCTTCATCGGGAACATTGTGCCTGATAAACAAGCGTTCGGTTAGATGATGTTTTTTTGCATACCCCACAATACTGTTGAGATACTCGGTAGGCCGGCCTACCAAAACCAAGGGGAGTTCTATGTCGAACATGTGCATTGCCTTGAGAATGTTCAGCACATTTTTTCGGGTTTCGATAGTGCCGACAAAGAGCATGAAATTTTCGGGAAGCTCATATTTCATCAATACAGCTTCGATTGTTTTATGACTGCAGGCTGACAGAAAACGCGGATGGCAATTCTGATAAATTATTTCAATTTTTTCGGGATTCACCCCATAAAACCTGACAAGATCATCACGGGTTTGGCGGCTTACGGCCACGATTTTATCAGCCAGGCGGCAGGCGGCAAATGTTTTTGCATTGTAAATACGACGATCGATGCTGTTGTATAATTCGGGGTGGCGTATAAAAATTAAATCATGAACACTTACTACCGACCTGATACCTTTTTTTGATAGCCCTACAGGGATTTCATTACTCAGTCCATGGTAAATTTCTATGCCCGCTTTTGCACCTACCTGGGCAATGCTGCGTGTTCGCCAAAGTGACTGAAACATCCGGCTCTTCCACTGAGAGGTAATAATCTTAGTATTTTCGAAACTCAACGCTTCGGTATATAGTCTGGGTTTGCGCGGTGAAAACAACAGCATTTCGATGTCGGGACAATTCTGGCGTATGGCGTTGAGCGTATTGCGGCTGTAGTTTCCCAGTCCGCTGGCATTAAAAAATGCCCTTTTTGCATCAAAACCGATTTTCATTGTTGTTCGCTATTATACAGCCAGTTCAAAATCGCGCAATACCTGATTGAGCGATGTTTTTTTATCGGTCGATTCCTTGCGCTTCCCAATAATCAGGGCACAAGGCACCTGGTATGTTCCCGCAGGGAAGTTTTTGGGAATACTACCCGGTATTACCACAGAACGTTCCGGAACAAAGCCTGAATACTCAACGGTGCTACTTCCCGAAACGTCTAGTATTTTTGTTGATGAGGTTATCACCACGTTGGCACCCAACACAGCTTCGCTGCCAATGTGTACCCCTTCAACCACAATGCACCGGGAGCCTATAAAGCAGTTGTCTTCGACAATTACCGGAGCAGCCTGAACCGGCTCGAGAACCCCGCCGATGCCAACCCCGCCGCTGAGATGAACGTTTTTACCAATTTGAGCACAAGAGCCGACCGTAGCCCAGGTATCGACCATGGTATTCTCGTCGACATACGCCCCGATGTTAACGTATGACGGCATTAAAACAACGCCGGGTGCCAGATAGCTTCCATAGCGTGCAATGGCTTGCGGTACAACTCGTACGCCTTGTTTCCCCAGACCCTTTTTGACCGGTATTTTATCGGCAAACTCAAAAAATCCCGTATCGGTAATTTCAACCTTTCGCACCCTGAAATACAACAATACAGCTTTTTTGAGCCATTCGTTAACCTGCCATTGACCGTTTATTTTTTCTGCAATACGCAAGATGCCACTGTCGAGTCCTGATATACACGTGTTTACCAGATTTTCATGTCCGGCTTCGTTCAGCAAACCGGGGTTTTCCCAGATTTTTTCAATGTGGTATTGCAGGTTTGTGCTCATGAATCATAATTTTATCTTGCAAAAATAAGAAATTAATGCTGAATGAATAAGACATTATAATATCTGTAAACCAAGCCGAATACCAAAGCTTTTTGCACTTTTGTTTTTATAAATTGCAGAATGGCTTTATCAAATGTAACCCACCGTATTGTTGAAAAAAAGTTAAACCCGGGGTT
>JAGOEF010000081.1 GCA_017997855.1 Bacteroidales bacterium | reverse complement strand
ATTGGACGCAGGCTGGTGGATCCATTGGCAGAACTGGTAAAAATCGACCCGAAATCGATTGGTGTAGGGCAATATCAGCACGATGTTGATCAGAAACTTCTTAAAGACAGCCTCGACCGCACCGTGGAAAGCTGTGTAAACAGCGTGGGTGTCAATCTGAACACAGCCAGCAAACACCTGCTTACCTATATCTCGGGTCTCGGACCGGTGCTGGCTCAGAACATTGTGGATTACCGCAAGGAAAACGGGGCATTTTTAACCAGAGACCAACTGAAGAAAGTTACACGACTCGGGCCAAAAGCCTTTGAACAGGCAGCCGGATTCCTGAGGATACGCGATGCGGCGAATCCACTCGACAACACAGCCGTACATCCCGAAAGCTATCACATTGTCGAAAAAATGGCCGCAGACCTGAACTGCACGGTACACCAGCTGATTTCGGACAAATCGCTGAGGGCATCCATCCGTCTCGAAAACTACGTAAGCGGAAACGTCGGGCTTCCTACATTGACCGATATCATGCATGAGCTCGAAAAACCCGGCCTCGACCCGCGTCAGAAAGCCAAAGTGCTTGAGTTTGCCGCCGGCATTCACAGCATCGACGATTTACACGAAGGGATGGAATTGCCGGGCATTATCACAAACATTACCAATTTCGGGGCTTTTGTTGATATAGGCATCAAACAAAACGGACTGATTCACATCTCGAACATGGCCGACCGGTTTATAAAAGATCCCAACGAAATTGTAAAAATACACCAGCACGTCAGTGTACGGATTATTGGTATCGATAAGCAAAAGGGCAGGATTCAGCTATCGCTGCGCAAGGTGTAAGGTTTTGGTGCAAAATCTATTAACAAACCGAAAGTAAACTGCACTTATTCCTTACTTAGGTTTAAACAAAAATATATTGCCTTGTCCAATTTAATGCGTTTGAATTATACATTTCAGATTAGTCACGTAGAGTGATGAATAAAGTCATTCTTTCTCTTGGCTTTTTGTCTTGATATTTCGGCAATACTCACCATCCCAATATGCTATCTACACGCTCTATCTTCAGTGACACATTAACCGGTTGTGACCAGAGTGGAAAGCATCGCGATTGAAAACACAAACTTTTATACACAACGAAATAGAAGATTCGCGAAGGGAATTTGGTAAAGCCCGTGAGTGAGAGCAAACGCCGCGGGGGGAGTCAACGAGCGCGTAAAAAGCAGCATGAGTGGCCCATAAGGGGGGATGTGCGACAAGGGAATGCTGATTTCTTGCTCGTTGCGCCCTTTTTAGGTTACTTTTTTGGGCCTGTGCTGGCGGCGTCGAAGCACGCGCAAAAAAGTGACAACAATGTACCTGCTTGTTGAAGATGGTTTATTTGACTATGAGACTACTTACATTTAAAATAAGTTTCATTTTTTACTTTTTGTCTTGACACAAAAAGTAACCAAAAAGTCAAGACAAAAATATGCTTCTCCCCGCTCTAACCGTTTAATGAAAAAACTAACAAAGTAGTGTTTTGTCAGCGCAAGCCCTCCACCTTTGGCTGACAAACCAAAGCGTCGAGAAGCAAACCTTGTTCGGGTCTGCGGGTAGTTTGCTTCTCTAGCCCTTTGTTGTTTTTTCTATTAAACGGCTATTCACGCCCGGGTTGGCTCGCATTTTTGTCGGGGCCAGCCCACGGCGCGTTACCTGCAGTGGACGATGAACTTGGGCTGACTGAGAATATTCAAACAAGTTTGAGAACAAAATAAATTTGGTAAGAGCGGCAAATTTGAGTTTTTAGCCACCAAATTTTATTGATAATATGATAGTTATATCAGCTACAATTCTATAGGGTACACGTCATGTAAACTTATTCCCTACCATATTTACAATTGACACCCGTACTACACCGATTTTTTGGCAATAATGCTTTTTCGGAGTAAATCAACCGGAATAATGGTGACCGCCATTCCCAACACAATCAGCCATTCGCTTACGCGTAATGCCTCGGTGCGGAGTAGTTCCCCTCCGATATAGGTAAACACAATCTGCATAACGAAAATCAATCCGATAATTGGAAGAAATCCTTTGTTGCCACGTATGTTTTCGAATAAACGGGTAGTTTCGGTACGGGCATTAAACGCATTAAACATTATCAGGAAAATAAACAGATTGAAAAATGCGGTAAGAAATACGGGTTCACTGGGAATTCCGTTACGGGTAAATAATTCGCGGAAGGGTTCAAATAACAGGAAAAACAATGCAAATGCCGTAATGTACAATCCACCGGTGAAAATTGACGACGTCATATATTTCGATAAAATGTTTGCCTCACGTTTAATGGGTTTTTCCTTCATAAAACGTTGCAGGGCAGGTTCACCACCTAATGCGAGCGCTGCGAGGGTATCCATGATGATGTTAATCCACAGAATCTGAATAATGGTGAGGGGGAAATCGAATCCCAACAATGGTCCGATAAAGGCAGTAAGCACCGCTGCAATATTTACGGTGAGCTGGAAGATGATGAACTTACGGATTGATTTAAATATGGTACGGCCATAGCGAACGGCGTTGGTAATCGAAGAAAAATTATCATCGAGAATTACAATGTCGCCGGCTTCTTTTGCCACTTCGGAGCCACTGCCCATTGCAAATCCGACATCAGCCTGTTTGAGGGCTGCCGAGTCGTTAACCCCGTCGCCGGTCATGCCCACCACCATTCCTGCAGCCTGGGCAATGCGCACCAGACGGCTTTTGTCGGTAGGTAAGGCGCGGGCTACCACACGTAAATCGGGCAGCAGTTTGCTCACTTCTTCATCGGTGAGCTGATTGAGTTCCTGCGAGGTGAGCACAATATCGCTGGCGTTCTGCAGCAGGCCGGTTTCCTTGGCTATGGCAGCAGCAGTTCCTTTGCGGTCACCGGTAATCATAACCACCTGTATGCCTGCCTCCTGGGCGCTTTGAATGGCCAGTTTCGATTCGGGACGCACTTCGTCTTTAATTCCTATGATTCCCAGCAAAGCCATTCCTTCGGGAAGGTCTCCCCCATTTTCGATGGGATTGTCGGAGCAAGCCAGCGCTATCAGCCGGATACCCTGATTGGCCAGATCATCCGACATTTCGATGAGCTCGCGTTTAGAATCGAGTTTGTGAAGTTTTCCTTCGGCATCGAAAAAGGTGGTGCATTTTTCCATCAGAATTTCGGTAGCCCCTTTTACGAAACTTACATGGTCGGTAAGGAAAATTTCTTTCAGGGCAGGACCGCCTTTAACAAGGGTAGCCGAAAATTTCTTCGCTGAATCGAAACGGATGTTGGCTAAGGCTTCGGTAATGGGATGCTCGTTGATGCGGTCGTTAACGTCAACAAAGCGTATCAAGGCCTGTTCCGAAGCGTTACCGCCCACGGGTTCACCATAAGAATCGAGCACACAATAGCTGTTATCCACCAGGGCAATGCGCACCATATCGCGCAGCACCGTAGGTATATCGCTGTATTTTTCGAACTTTTCGAGTTTGCCTCCTATCATAAAAATCGGATCAAGGCGGCCTTTGGTGATGGTTCCCGTTTTATCGGAAAACAGTATATTTACGCTACCAGCAGTTTCGATACCAAGAAGTTTTCGCACAAGCACTTTTTCGCTAAGCATCTTACGCATATTGAGCGAAAGTACCATGGCAATCATCATGGGTAAACCTTCGGGAACTGCAGCTACAATAATTATTATGGCGAGCACCATGGCATGTATCAAGTCGTTGATTACCACATCCCAGTGCCGGAAGTATTCCGAAATTAAGGCTCCGTCGAAACCGTGGGATATTACAATTTTATTGAAAACAAAAGCCACAAAGATGAGCGATGCAACGATATAACCTATTTTGCTGATCAGCTTGGCAAGGCTTTTTAATTTTGTTTGCAACGGCGACAAACGGTTGTCGGTAAGCGACAATTCAATAGTGAGTTTACCATAGAAACTGTTTGAACCTACGGCTTCGATAAGCACCACCGCTTCACCGTCTTCCACCACCGAGCCACGATAGACATAGTGTTTGTTTTCGAGATTTGTGGTATCGAACGAATGTCCGGTTTCGCCGGCAGTTTTAAGCACCGCCATCGCCTCGCCGGTAAGCGACGCCTGATTTACCCTGAGCTCGCCATGCAACAGGCGGCCGTCGGCGGGTACCTTGTCGCCGCTTTGCAACAACACATAATCGCCCTGCACAATTTCGTTAATGGGGATGCTCTGTATTTTACCCTCGCGGAATACATTATTATAAATAAGTGAGGCTTCTTCCTGTAGTTTTTGAAATGAGTTTTCGTTTTTGTATTCCGAAAAGGTGGATACAAAAACCGAAAGCAATACGGCTGCTGCAATGGCAACGGCTTCGTACCACTCGGTAAGTCCCATAAACGACAAACCGACAATAACAAAAAGGGCAACCAGCAAAATAATGATAATCGGATCCTTAAAGTTTCCGATCATTTTCGCCCATAAGCCTTCTCCTTCGGGTTTTACCAACTCGTTGCTCCCATACTTGCTCCTGTTTTGGGAAACTTCTTCTTTCGTCAGTCCGTTAAATACGTATTTCATCTCGACTATTTTTCAAAAAATACCATTACAAATTTATATATTGTGCGTTGCACGACAAGCCAATTATTCCTTTTTATTCCTAAGTTTTCAACATCAAATTTCGTTTAATTTATTTTTGATTAAACGGTCGGTCAAAGATAAACTGATATTTTTTTATTTCCAAAAAAAAATGCAAAAAAAAAGTTAACAGCACCGGTCGTAAGTTAAAACGAACGACCGATGCCGTTAAGGATGTGTTATTTGTTAAAAATACCGCCGCGCTGATAGATATCCATCTGAACTTTCGAAAAGGCTTCGGCCTGCAAGCGGGTGTTCCTGCTAAGGTTTTCGACCAGACCCGTTTCGAAATTCACCCTGAGGGTGTCTCCTTCGGCGAGTTGAAGGGCAGAGATGTCGTTGTAGTTGAGAATCGGAAGGGCTGCGTTGATGGCATTGCGTTCGTAAATGGCACCGAACGATTCGGCAAGGATACACGAAATACCCAGTGAGATAAAGCAATCGACAGCCTGCTGACGCGATGAACCGGAACCAAAGTTTTTCTGAGTCACCACAATATCGCCGGGTTTTGCTTTTTTGGCAAAGTCTTCGTAGCCTGCGAGGTTATCGAAGGTGTATTGTCCCATTTGTGCGATGTCGGTGATGGTGAGGTAGCGGTTATGATATATCATATCGGTGTCGATATTGTCTTCGCGGATGTACCATACCCTTCCTTCGACAATTTTTGCACGGTTACGGTTTGTGGTTCCGCTTGCTGCCGGGCTTGTCGTGGCAGTAATCACGGGTTTTTCGAATTCGGCAGGTGTTGCGGGAATTGCATCAGGTGTTGTGATGTAACCGGCTACTGCCGATGCTGCAACAATTTCGGGAGATGCCAGAAATACTTCGCCTTTGCCCTGTTTTCCGGGGAAATTGCGGTTTCCGGTACTCAGGGTAACTTCGGCGGGACCGTTCTGCCCTACCTGACCTGCAGCACATCCGGCACATCCGGCATTCGAAACCATGGCACCGGCATCTTTAAAGATGGTAATCAGACCTTCGCTGAGCGCCTGATTCCAGATTTCGTCGGTGGCAGGAACTATTTTGAGAACCACACCGGGTGCTAGCTTGCGGCCTTTGAGAATGGCGGCAGTCGCGCGCAAATCCTGCATACGGCCGTTAGTACAGCTGCCGATGAATGCCGAGTCGATTTTTTTGCCAAACTGTGTGCTTACATCCACGCTGTCGTGGGGTTTACCCGGGCGCGAAACCATGGGAACGAATTTCTCGAAATCGAGGGTTTCTTCGAAGGCATACACTGCATCGGAATCGGCAATGATTTTTTCGATTTTTCGTCCGGTGAGTTTTTCGCTGTAGCGGATGATTTCGTCGCTGGGAGGTATAATAATGATAATGGCGCCCATTTCGGTGGCCATCGACGATATGGTGATTCTGTCGTCGAGCGAAAGTGAATCCACGGCTTCGCCGTACAATTCGACCGAGTATCCCAGCAGTTTATTGGCGCCGTATTTTGCCAGCAGGTTAAGAACAATGTCTTTACCGGTTACATTTGCGGGGCGTTTTCCTTTTAATACAATTTTTGCTGACTCGGGAACCTTGAACCATACCGAACCGTTGGCCCAGGCTGCTGCGATATCCTGATCGCCCATGCCCTGACCAAAAGCACCGATGGCACCCATGATGTTGGCATGCGAATCGGTGGAAACAAAGGTGCTACCGGGGTAAGCCAGACCCGTTTCGATGGCGAGGTGGGTTCCGATACCGCTGTCGATGTCGTACACCTTGATGCCATTGGCGCGGGCAAACAAGCGGCATTTGTGCTGGTTTTCGGCATATTTCTGGTCGGAACCGGTGGGGTTGCAATCGAAGGTAAAGAATGTTTTCGAAGGGTCATCAACGCTCAGTCCCATGTCGAGCAGGTTTTTTACCACATTGGCGCCGCCAAAGTCGCGGGCAACGCGTGCATCAATAAAAATATCGACGATATCGTTTGCAGCCACTTGTTTCTCGGTGCTGTGGTTTGCCAGAATTTTCTCAAGAATTGTCATTCCCATAGTTTTGTATTTTTGGTTTAATGCAAAAATAGGTAAAGCAGGAAGCAGAACAACAAGATGAATTGTTTTATAAAACAGCATTTTTTAAAACAGGCACAATACTGGGTTTTCTTCTCGCCTACTCGAAGATGGGGTTTCTCGCCAGGACGCAAAGGCGCAAAGGGGTTTCTTCTCGCAGGCTCGAAGATGGGGTTTCTCGCAAAGACGCAAAGGCGCAAAAGGGTTTTCTCGTAGTAGCGGATTTGGGGTTTCTCGCTAAGACGCAAAGGCGCAATGGGGTTTTCTCGTAGTAGCGGATTTGGGGTTTCTCACTAAGACGCAAAGGCGCAATGGGGTTTTCTCGCAGTAGCGGATTTGGGGTTTCTCGCCAAGACGCAAAGACGCAAAGGGGTTTTCTTCTCGCATACTCGAAGATGGGGTTTCTCGC
>JAGOEF010000080.1 GCA_017997855.1 Bacteroidales bacterium | reverse complement strand
TTACTCGAAAACGACATGAAGAACACCGGGAAAAAACCGTATAGAACTTACGCCGGCTACAAATACATTGGAGGCTACTCCGACCATCTTCCCGTTTATATCGATATATTCAGGGCACAAAAATAATGTTCAGTCATGATAAAAAAACAAAAGCCGTATTGATTCAACACGGCCTTTGTCGGTTTTTAAGAATTTGTCTAGAACTTAAAACCTAAGGTTGTAACAATCCTATTGTTTGCTTTGGTGATTTCAGCAACAGGGCTGGTAACCACACCTTCGTACATATAGTAGTTTTCGATACCACCAATACGGGCATAGGCAATATCGAAATAAAACGATTTACCACGGAATCCAATACCACCGGTATACATCATCTGATAAGCATCCTCGTTGATATGACCCGGTTTATAAGGACTTCCAAAATATGCAGCACCTGCTCTAAAGCTTACGTAGCCCAGACGATACTCAACTCCAGCTTTCAGATTATGTGCCCCCTGATATTCAGTTTTCACCGAATTATTTTCGTCAACAAAGGTATAATCATACGCGCGGAGTCGGGCTAAAGAATAATTGGTGTAGTCGTAGTCGATACTAACCAGGGCAACTTTTCCGATAATAAAAGCAACATTTGCAATGGCTTTAAATGGGGTTGTTAATTGATAATCGTAATATCCCTGATTCGAATACCAGGTCTGACTATATTCAGGTGTCACGAACTTTGAAGAAATTTCGGAAGAATATTCGTCAGAAAGATTGTAGAAGGTAGGAGAATGAATGGCACCACCAATACGAACCCATTCCACAGGTCGCACGAGCACACCGAATTTAAAGTTAATACCACTTCCGCGTGTGTACAGGTGTTCCTGAAAAGTGAAAGAATTAAAATCAGGTATCGAATCATTTACATCGGCTTCGGTATGAAAAATACTTTGTTCGAAACGAACCGGCTGAATACCAAAGCTAGCTCCAAAATACACCATGTGGTTGAAATTGGCAGCCAGCGAAATGTCGTATTCACCCTGATAACCATCTCTCGAAATAGTATGGGTTTGATTCTGCCCGTATTTTCCATTCATGATACCTACATAATTCATTGTATCAGTAAGCGAAACCTGATTAATCAGATAGGTTTCCCATGCAAGCGAGGAGTAGAAATTATCGTTATACTGTAATTGAGAATAATGATTTCCACAGGCACGTTCAGCGAACCAGTCTGTCATAGAATTGTACGGATTATCACCATTAACCAGAATATTTTGATGATAATTGTTCAGCCGGGTGTACCCAAAACCAAAATTCAGGTTTTTCAAACCCTGACCATCTTTATTAAACTTAGATGTGCCAACGTAACCAAAGCTGTTCACGTTAAAATTATAGTCAAAATCATCGCTGTTGTTATCGAGAAATTTACTACCTGAATTGATAAATTCAAAAGATGGTGTAAACGAAAAATCAGATTGCTGGTATACGCCCAATCCGGCAGGGTTGGTTCCCATACTGGTAATGTCGCCACCCAAAGCCCCAAAGGCTCCACCCATAGCTGTAGTTCTGGCGGTACCTCCGGGAATCTGCCATGAATAGCGCAATGCATCAACTTCGTTTTGTGCAAAAAGAGCAGGTGCTGCCATCAGCAGTACCAGGCTCGCAAAAATTATCCTTTTCATAACTTGTTTTTTAAAATGATGAATGTAAATTACCTACGGCCACCCGATGAATGACTTCCGCCACTGCTACTACCACCCGATCGGCTTCCCGAGGAACTTCCGGAGGAACTTCCGGATGAACTACGTGAAGAACCCGAAGAGGAACTTCCCGAGGAGCGATTGTATGAGCCTGAGCTACTACTGCCAGATGAACTACGGTTATAAGTTCCCGAGCTGCTGCTACTACTACCTGACGATCGGTTACTTCCCGACGAAGACGAAGGAGTTCTGTTGTAAGATCCTGAGTTGTTATTATTAGAAGGTGTCCGGTTGTAACTTCCTGATGAGCTGCTTCCCGACGAAGGTGTACGATTGTATGAGCCTGAGTTGTTGGTCCTCGGCGGTTCGTTTACTCTGGTCGGTGGGGTTTCGGTGCGGGAATTACCGGCTGGCTTTGTTACATCGGTATTTGTTCGACTGGGAGAAGTGTACGTATTATTGCGCGATGGCTGAGTTTCCGGTCTGTTTTGTGGTGACGAATTCGAAGGTTTGCTCTCGCCACGATTTACATCCGAAGGATTTTGCCCGGCAGGTTTTGTTTCCGGACGACTCACACCGGTAGGATTCTGACCTGAGTTGGGATTTCCGGATCGCACCGGACCCGCATTGTTTTCAGGTTTGCTGTTATTATCGGGTCGGTTTACCGAATTATTATTATCAGGTTTTGAAGTTCCCGAATTTGAGGGATTTTCGGAGCGAACCGGTTTTGTGTTATTTTCCGGTTTTGATAACTGATTATTATTATCAGGTTTCGAAATGCCTGAATTTGATGGGTTTTCGCGCGATGCACCACCGTCGGGTTTACTATAGGGCAGTTTTTCGGTGGGTCTGGTAACCGGAGTCTGGCCCGGATCTTTGGTATCGGGAGGATTTCCGGTGTGTTCACCCAATCTCACGGGTTTAGTAACCGGAGTAGGATCGCTGTTGGCAGGGTTGGTTTCAGGAGAAGTTTCCCTTCCAAGGTTCGTTGCGTTATTGGGATTATTATAGGTATCGTTACCTACATTTATCGGGTCGTTTGAATCGGGTATTCTTGGGGTTCCGTTTGAACCATTTCCACCACTGTTACCACGGTGCCCATAGTAATCATTGCTTCCATAATCGCTCCAATCGTTCCATGCGTAACCATCGTGGGTACCATCCCAGTAACCATCGTTATACCCATTCCAGTATCCGTTGTTATACCCGTTCCAATAAGGACTGTACCACGAATTGTAACCTCCCCAGCAGTAATAAGGATAATAGGAGTAGTAACTACCCCAACCCCAGCTCCATGACCAGCCCCAGGAATAGCCCCAGTACCAGTCGTAATAGAATGGGTCGTAGTAGTAGGTGTAGTACGGGCGCAGCCTGTAATAGTAGCTGTCGTAATAGTCGTCATAATAATAGTAGTTATTAATGATGGTACTTCCATCATCGTAGGCGTAAGTATCAGAATAACCGTCGTAGTTTCCATCGCTGTAATACTCAGTTCCCTGATTGCCTTCGGTGACATAGTAGTTGTCGGCTGGCACCTGCTCGGTTGGTTGCTCAGTGGCTTGCTCAGTGCCAAACTCTTCCTGATAAACCGTTTCGTACACCGCTTTATCGTCGCTTACCTGATCAGTATTGGCGGTTGGTTTATTATCATCGCTTTTCGACATATAAACGTCGTCGTATTCCCCACCAACCATGGTGTTGAATGTGGTTGTGCATGAAGAAGCGAAAAACAACAGCACAAGTCCCGATAATAGCAGATGTGTTTTCATGGTACATTTATTTTTTATAGTTTTGGCACGTGGTTTCATCGTGATAAATTTTTTCAAAAATTGTAGCAAAATTTGTACCAAACATGGCAAAAGAACTGACATCGAGATCCGAAAATTATTCGCAGTGGTATAATGATTTAATTTTGAAGGCGGATCTGGCTGAAAACTCAGCAGTACGAGGCTGTATGGTGATTAAACCCTATGGATATTCCATCTGGGAAAAAATGGTTTCGGTGCTGGATAAAATGTTTAAGGACACCGGTCATCAAAATGCCTATTTCCCTTTATTCATACCAAAATCGTTTTTTTCGAAAGAAGCAAAACATGTTGAAGGCTTTGCTAAAGAATGTGCTATTGTTACTCACTACCGGTTAAAAAACACAGCATCAGGGCAAATTGAAGTGGATCCGGAAGCCAAATTAGAAGAAGAACTAATTATCAGACCGACTTCAGAAACAATAATCTGGAACACCTACCGCAATTGGGTTCAATCATACCGTGACCTCCCCATTTTGGTAAATCAGTGGGCAAATGTGGTACGCTGGGAAATGCGAACCCGGCTTTTTTTGCGCACTGCCGAATTCTTGTGGCAGGAAGGACACACGGCGCATGCAACCGAAGCTGAAGCCATTGAGGAAACCAATAAAATGATTAACGTGTATGCCGACTTTGCAAAAAATTGGCTGGCAGTACCGGTACATATTGGAACCAAATCGGATAACGAAAGATTTGCCGGTGCTATCGAGACCTATGCAATTGAAGCTATGATGCAGGATGGCAGGGCATTGCAATCAGGCACGTCTCATTTCCTCGGTCAGAATTTTGCCCGCGCTTTCGACGTAAAATTTCTTAACCGTGAGAATAAGGAAGAATATGTTTGGGCAACTTCATGGGGTGTTTCAACCCGATTAATGGGAGCTCTTGTGATGGCTCATTCCGATGATAACGGATTGGTTCTGCCTCCAAAACTGGCTCCGATACAGGTTGTAATTGTTCCCATTTATAAAAATTTTGAACAACTTGAGCAAATCAATATTCGTGCACGCGAAATTGTACAATCGCTTCGCGAAGCCGGGATTTCGGTAAAGTATGACGACCGCGACAACCTCAGACCCGGGTTTAAATTTGCCGAGTACGAAATGAAGGGAATTCCTGTCCGCATCGCTATCGGTCCTAAAGACATGGAGCAGGGAACCTGCGAAATAGCGCGTCGCGATACCCTTGAGAAATACAACATTAATCAGGCTGAAATTGTGGAACATGTGGCAAATCTCATGACCACTATTCAAGAGAACATTTACCGCAAGGCCAGCGACTTCAGGGAAGCCAATACCTATAAGGCCGAAACATACGAAGAATTTAAGGAGATCATGGATAAAAATCCGGGCTTTGTTTGGGCACACTGGGATGGTACAACCGAAACCGAACTTAAGATACAGGAAGAAACCAAGGCAACACTCAGATGCATTCCTCTTGAATACCCTGATGGCCCCGGCAAATGCATGGTTACAGGAAAACCTTCGAAAGGCAGAGTTTTATTCGCAAAAGCCTATTAAAAAATTAGCCCGATGAACAACAATCAATCGATGAAACAACAAATTGTTTCCACCCTCAAGGAAAAATCAGTAACAAAGCAAATAGTTTACGACCAGACAAAAGCTGCTTTTGGTATTATCAAGCAAATTCTTTTGGAAATAGTTGAAGACTACAATAAAGATTTGCAGGATGCAGATGAACGTGTGCTACTCGAGTACCACGACAGGGGTGTTTTTGAAGCTGAGTTGAAGGTAGCCGGCGACCTGTTGGTTTTTAATATGCATTCCAATATTTTTGAATTCGACTACGGTCATCCCATCTGGAGAAATCCGGAAGCCAAAAACGAGCCCATAAAAACCTATTCCGGGATGGTGAGCATCTTTAATTTCCTTGCCGATTCGTTCAAATATCAGCGTTTCGACGACATGGGTTATCTCATTGGGAGAATGTTCATAAACATGGAGGGTAGTTTTTTCGTGGAAGGTAGAAGGGAACTGGGATTCTATTATCCTGCATTTGGTAAAAATGAGGTAAACTACGATAACATGAAACAACTGATTGAATCGGCAATTGCATATGCATTGAAATTCGACCTGCTTGTTCCCCCTTACGAAGAAGTAAAAATCATCAGTGTGGGTACCATGAAAGAGAAGATCAACAAATCGAAGGTTCGTACAGCCAAACGTATGGGATTCGCTTATAATGTAGACCTGGACCGCGCAACCGAAGCCGATACATATACCGATAGCGAATAATTCCCTTTAGTTGACATTGATAAAAAATACTCGCATTACAGTCTGACAAAAGTCAGTTTTTCGTTAAGACATAGGTATGTTTTATAAGCACATTTAATGCATTACTCTGATTTACTGTTAATTACAACTTAAATAAGGTTTGATAAAAAAAACACTATGTACACGGCAGTTTTATTAAAGTAACTAATTTTGCTGAGATTTAATCATAATAAAAATTAAAATGGCTAAGAATCACACAGTTCTGGATGTAGAATCGATTGTGGTAAAATTTGCCGGGGACTCAGGCGACGGTATGCAACTTGCCGGAACCATGTTTGCCGATATTTCGGCGCTCACCGGAAACGATTTATCCACATTCCCCTACTATCCTGCCGAGATTCGTCCTCCGCACAATACCGTTGCAGGAGTATCGGGTTTCCAGGTAAACAAAGGTAAAAGCGTGAACACTTCGGGTGACCAGTGCGACATATTGGTTTGCATGAATCCTGCTTCGCTGGCAGCTCACCTGAAATTCACCAAAAAAGGCGCTACCATAATCATTGATACCGACAGTATCAATCCAAGGTCGCTCGAAAAAGCCGGTTATTCGGTTAACCCGATTGATGATGGCAGTTTGAGCAGTTACACTGTGATCAAAGCACCCATGACCTCAATTGCCAAAGACTCATGCAGTCATCTGGAAATTGACAATAAAAGTGCCGAGAGAACTAAAAACATGTTTGCACTTGGAATGGTTACCTACATTTGCGATTACGATATTGAAAAATCATTTTATGTAATCAATAAAAAGTTCAAGGCAAAACCTACACTGGCACTTGCTAACAAGGCAGCGCTGAAAGCAGGGTACATATATGCTGAAAGCAGCGAATTGCAACTAAGTCGCATACACACCCCAAAAGCCGATCTCGAAAAAGGCAAATACAGAATTATCACTGGTAATGAGGCCACTGCATGGGGTTTGTTGGCTGCCTCCGAAAAGTCGGGTCGTAAATTATTTCTAGGTTCCTATCCCATTACACCTGCTACCGAAATTCTGATGGAGCTTGCCAAGCACAAATCTTTGGGAGTCCGTGTTTTTCAGGCAGAAGACGAAATTGGAGGAATTTGCTCTGCCATCGGTGCATCGTTTGCCGGAGCCATGGCTTGCACCACCACATCGGGCCCTGGATTATCGTTGAAAACTGAAGCTTTAGGATTGGCAGTAATTACCGAGCTACCCCTGATCGTAGTGAATGTGCAGCGTGCAGGACCATCAACCGGAATGCCGACCAAATCGGAACAAAGCGACCTGTATATGGCATTGTTTGGACGTATCGGCGAAGCTCCGCT
>JAGOEF010000079.1 GCA_017997855.1 Bacteroidales bacterium | reverse complement strand
AATCAGTCTTACACTAACTACAGGCGTTTCAGTACCCACGATTCGGCCCAACCGGTTTTGCCATCGGGAAGCCGGATTTCCGACCAGTTGTTCAGGGTATCGGTAACACTTACCTTCAAACCTTTATGAATTTCGAACAAGTTATTGCCGTCGCTGCTGGGAGAGCTTTTCACCATGGTATCTTCGAAAACAATGGCGTTTTTCGAGAATTTGGTCAGGCTGCGTTGTTTTATTGAAAAATGCAGGCTTAAAACCGAAATAATAAGGAAGAGTGCGGCCATCATAAACCCCAATATTTTGAGGTTTCGTTTCCGCATCAGGAGGAAGAAAATTGCACAGGCAACGCACAGGCACAGGCTGATAACAAAACCGACAGCCCAGGCATCGGACGAGAACCATAAGGTAATTGCATTGTACCACCTGATGTAGAACACCGGTTGGATTACCTGCATTTTATCGGTAATACGGCTGTTGGCAATGCGCAGGTTGGTTTCGGCATTTTCGTCGCCGGGTTTTAGTTGCAGGGCCTTTTCGTAATAATATATGGCCTGAGCAAACTGCTCGCCCCTGAAATAGCAATTACCGAGGTTGTAGAACAACTCATACGAAGAGTAATTGCTGTCGGCCAGTTGTTGGTATATCAGCTGTGCTTCGTAGAATTCGCCTCGGGTATAGTGATTGCGGGCCGTATCGACGGCTGCCAGACCACCGGCGTACAGTTGCCATGAAGCCATAACGGCCAACATGAATATGACCATTCGTTTCATCATGATTTCAGTTTTTGTTCGAACAGGTTAATCATTTCGAGCGCATCGGCATAAATCTTATGGGTTTGTTCGTTGCCTTCGGAGGGTGCAAAATGGGCAAATTCGCACTCCTCAAGAATGGCCAGAAAGCGGGAAATGGTTTCGTCGTCAACATTACGTTGCGAAAGTTCCTGACTGACATTGTCTTTACTAAGGGTCGAAACCGGAATACTGAGTTTATCGCCGAGATAACCCCATAAAGCGGTCATTACTTCTCTGAAAAAATCTTCACGACGGTTTTGGTTGAGAAAATCTCCGGCTTTTTTCAGGCGTTTGAGCGATGTTTTATTGGCTTTTTTCGTTTTTACATAAGCCTGGTTGGCATTCTCGCGAATTTTCTTGCGCAACAACACCAGTGCCAGAATAAACACAAACAGCGGAAAGCAGGCAATCAGCCAGAACCATATTGATTCGAGCAAATAACCACGGTTTCGTACCGGCTCGAAACTTCCGGTGTAAATAAAACGGATATCTTCGTCACCGATGTAATCAACTTCCTTGCGCGAATAGTCGCTGCTGAACTGACCGGTGGTATCTCCCGGCATTTTGTAAACCACCAGAGGTAAAGGACCCGCTTTCAAGGTTTTATAGGCACCTGAACCGGGATCGAAATAGGCAAATTTAATTTCGCCGATGGTAAACGTACCCGGGTAACGCGGAATAATGGTATATTCAAATGTTTTTGAGCCTTTGCTTTCGCCATCGTCTTTCGACAGGTTCATTTGTATCTGTGGGTCGTACACCTCAAACTCTTTTGGGAATTGTATCTGCGGAGGATCGATAAGTTTAAGGTTACCACTGCCCGAAATGGTAAGACTGAGCACCATTGCGTCGTTTACTTTAATGCTGTCGTGCGACATTTTTGAAGAAATACTGAAATTACCGACAGCTCCTTTGAAGTAACCCGGTGCGTTTTGGGGCAGGGGTTTTACCTGAACCCTGACAACAGGAGAATTGAGGGTCATCTGTTTATTCTGATAGTATCCGAAAAAATCGTCTATCATGCTTCTACCCCCGCTGCTTACCCGCTGCCGCACCACCACGTCGGCACCCACGCTGCCAATATTTAATGTACCACTGCGCTGCGGGTAGAGGATTGTCTTCTTCAGCACTCCCACATTGTAACGCGCGCCGTTGAGCTGCACGGTCTGGAACTGAATCTGATTGGGAACATCCACCTCCTGCGACCAGAAACCGTCATAACCCGGCATCCTGAAATCTTCAAAACCCAGCAAATCGAGTTTGGTGTAGATTTTAACCGTGGCTGTGATTTTTTCGCCCTGATACACACTGGTTTTATCGAGTTCGGTACGAATAAAAATGTCGTCGGCACTTACTTCCTGCGGGGTTGCTGGTTGCTGATTAAAAAACGGATCGGCCCCCCAACCGCCATATTGCTGCTGCTGACGGTTGTTTTGCTGCTGGCGCGGCTTAGAACCCGCAGCCACCACTTTTATTGTGAGCGAATTGCAAGAATATTCCTGCCCGTTGTAGGTGGCTTTGGCAGGCGAAATGGTATAAGTACCTTCGGCAGTGGCCTGCAGCACATACGAATAGGAATACGACATGGTTTGGGTAACCGTGTTATTGTAAATCTGCGTGCTGGAGCTTGTACTCACGCTGGGACCACCAACGAGCTTAAACCCTTTGAATTCGGGCAATTTCGGTGTGGCTTTCTGATTGAGCGTGTAGCGGATATAGAATTGCTCGCCCACCTCGACTGTCTGAGGCGCAGTTGCCGTGAACTGAATACCGTCGGCAAACAACTGCATCGCTCCCACCAAACCTATTATGAAAAACAATAGTTTTTTCATATTCATCAGTAACTAGTCCGACAAAAATAAACAAATTCGTTCAATCATTTGCACATTAACGCATCAGGCAAAATCCCAACGCAAAATGAAAAACGAAAGATAAAAAACCAGATTGCATATTGCATCTTAATAAAAAGTTAAAGACCTTTACGATATCAAAAATTCTAGCGATGCCCGATGCAAACGAATTCCATTTAGTATTGATGCGCATGCTCGCGTTGATATTTTCGTCGGCGACGAATCGAGGTAATATCAATCAGCACCGGGCTTTTGCAAACTTCCTGAATAATTTTATTCCCGATAAAAAGCACGCTGAGTTCACCGCATTGTTTCAGGAAATGATGCATTCGTATGAATCGGCGGGGCGGATGAAAAAAATCAGTTCCAATTCGGTAAAACTGATACGTTTTTGTAACGAAATCAATCAGCGCTTCGACAGGGCAACCCGCATCTTGTTGTGGCTGAGGTTGGCCGAGCTGATTTCGGATCGGCAAGGCGAAGAAACCGAGACCGACGATTATCTGACATTAGCTGCCGACAGCCTGAATATTGAGAGCGAAAGTCAGCAGGCATTGCGCCAACTCATCAGCGATAGCACCACAACGGGAAAAAGCGACATACGGATGCAATTACCTGGCATGTTATCATGGCACGATGCTGCCTCGGGATTGTTGCTGGCAAAATTCTGCGACAGGGGCTTTTTAATGAACGACCACCCTATCGTTGTAAATACAATTGCCGAAATAAAGCCGGGAATGGAAATTGGCGATAATAAAGGCAACAGCATAAGTTATACCATGCTGATGCGGCAATATTGCGGTTTACACGCAGCGACAATCGGTGTTGAACTGAATCATGTGAAGTATAGCTACCGGAACAAAACCGTGTTGCAACCGGTCAGTCTGACGATCGAAGGGCCTGCAGTGGTAGCGCTATCGGGCAGAAGCGGATCGGGTAAAAGCACCTTACTCAGGCTGATGGCCGGAACGCTGCGCCCCGAAACCGGAGTAATCCGGATTTATTCAGAGCATGGCGATACGGTAAAAAGGGGTTATGTGGAGCAGGATGAGGCTTTTATCGCAGAGTTTACCGTGGAAGAAATTCTGCATGAGCGACTTGCCCTGCTCAAAAAAGCAGGGCTTGTTGCCCGGCATATCGGCAGCGAAATTGTTTCGGAGGTTGTTGCAAAAACCGGTTTAACAGGTCAATTGCATCAAAAGGCGGGAAGTCACGGGCAATCACAGTTGTCGGGAGGGCAGCGCAAGAAGCTGGCAATCGCATTGCAGTTGCTCACTTCGCCCGAAGTATTACTTCTCGACGAGCCCACCAGTGGTTTATCGTCGGGTGATGCCATCGAAATGATGACAATCGTTAAAAACCTCGCAGCACAGGGCAGTCTGGTAATATGTTCGCTGCACCAGCCTTCGTTTGAGTTGCTTCACCAAACCGATTACCTCTTACAACTCGACACAGGCGGTTTTCCGGTGTATTATGGCGAAACGTCCGGGGCTGCCGCATACTTCAGAAATATTTCGGAAACTGCCGACAACCGCGCCCTTGCCTGCCCGGCGTGTATGCACTACAACCCCGCCGATTTATTCAATATTGTTGAAGAAACAAGGCTCGATGAAACAGGAAACCGCACCGGTGAACGGAAAATCAGTCCGCAACAATGGTACGAATCATTTAAGAGCGTACATGAGCATGGTAATTTTTCAACGAAAAAAACGACTGATAAAAACAAAAAACAGCCTTGCCGCATGGTAGCCCTCACCCTGCATTTTTTTGCAAGGGATGTAAAACGAATGATCCGGAAACCCTGGTCAAGTGCCGCAATATTTGTGTCGGCAGCGGTGTTGTTTCTGCTTATTGCCTTTGTGAGCCGGGGAAGTGCCGGAGATTATAACTATAGCACCAACCCCAATATACCGGCGGCTTTTCTGATGATGATGATAACGGCTGTTTTTACCGGTATGATGGTAGCCGGCAACGAAGTTTGCGGAGACCGGAATTTCAGGCGCAGCGAAAAACTCATCAGCCGCGATATGGCCTCGTGGGTGAGCAGCAAGCTGATCAGGATGTTGCTGGTATCGGTAATTATGGCCATGCTCATGGTGAGCATACTGTCGGGAATGCTGGCTATACCAATAGGGTTTTGGCGGCTCACCCTGTTGATGATTGCTGTGTTCTTTCACGGAGCTGCTTTGGGACTGCTGCTTTCGTCGGTATTTCGCCAACTCAGCACCGTGTATTTTGTCGTTCCTCTGATTATCGTACCCCAACTCCTACTGAGCGGATTGATTATCAACTTCGATAATTTCCCGAGATGCCTGCAAAGCACTTCATTTACTCCACCGGTTGCTGACCTTGCCGCCACCCGTTGGGCATTCGAAGCGATTGCAGTAGATGCTTTTGTAAATAATACATGGGAAAAGCAATTTTATACGGTTCATTATCAGAAATACAGGGCTGCCTGGTACCTGAATCACGTGATTCCGTACACCGAGTTGCTGGCAAAAAAAGACCGCAAGGCTGCGCAGCAACTATTGCAGAACGAAATCAAGCGGGAAAAGTTCCGAGTTAACACCGCCACTGATTTCGAAAGTCAAACAGCCCTGCTGAAAACTGTGTTTTCGCGATTACTGCATGAGTGCATCAACAGCGAACAGACCATGCAGGAACAACTGGCCAAAGTGTACGACATGAACAAAATGAAACAGGAGAATCACAATCAGCAACTGGCGCTCTTGCTGGTCAATCCGGTTCCTGCCTTTACGGTTGATAACAACCAAATGCGCTTAGTAAGGCGCTTTGCCCCTGTTTTTTATTTGCCTGACAACAATGCGGGACGTGCACATTACTTTGCACCGGCAAAAAAAATCGTCAATACATATATCGACACTTTCGATTTTAACCTTTTAATTATCAGTGTAATGAATTTGCTGATTATTGCCGGTCTGTATCTGATAAACACCCGAAAAAGATTTTCGTAAGCGCGAATTAAAGCCGAATTGTATGCAATCATAAAAAGAAATGGTCACAGCCTGAATTTCGTTTTTTATATTTGCACAAAACATTTCGACATGGAAAATCTGCTTACCGATCTGGTAGCCGCAAAAACAGGCATCAGCAAACGACAGGTGATGGCGGTAGTGCATCTGCTCGAACAGGGAGCCACCATACCCTTTATAGCACGTTACCGGAAAGAAGTAACCGGCAACCTCGACGAGGAACAGATAGCTCTGGTGCAGACCGAGCACGAAAGATTCTCCGAAATTGCACATCGCAAAGAAAGCATATTAAGCTCCATCGAAAGTCAGGGTCAGCTGAGTGCGGAACTGAAAAAAGCCATCGAAAGCACCTGGGACGCCTCCGTATTGGAAGACTTGTATCTGCCCTACAAACCGAAAAAGAGAACACGTGCCATGATAGCGCGCGAGAACGGGCTGGAGCCTTTGTCGCAGTTCATTTTTAAGCAGGCTTTCGGTAGTGTGGAATTCGAAGCTGCCAAATACCTGAACGATAAAGTGGCATCGGTTGAAGAAGCCCTTCAGGGCGCCCGCGACATAATTGCGGAAACCGTTAACGAGAACACCGAAGCCCGCGAGCGCATCAGGCAGGTGTTTGCCCATGAAGCAGTAATCACGTCGAAGCTCGTTAAAACGAAAAAGGAAGAAGCGGCGAAATATGAAGATTACTTCGATTACAGCGAAAAACTGTCGAAGTGTCCGTCGCACCGGCTGCTGGCCATACGGCGTGCTGAGCGCGAAGGGCTGCTGCGGGTTGATATTTCGCCATCCGAAGAAAAGTCGCTCGAAATACTACAGCGTCAGTTTGTGAAGAACCGCACCGAGTGTGCCCAACAGGTGAGCCGGGCTGTTGAAGATGCCTACAAACGTCTGCTGAAACCTTCTATCGAAAACGAATTTGCCTCAAATAGTAAAATGCTTGCTGATGTACAGGCCATTGAAGTGTTCCGTAATAACCTGAGGCAACTCCTGCTATCGCCGCCTCTGGGCGAAAAACGCGTATTGGCCATTGACCCGGGATATCGCACGGGCTGCAAGGTGGTTTGCCTCGACGAGCAAGGCAATTTATTGCACAACGAAACCATATATCCGCATAAACCGCAGGAAGAACGCGCTCAGGCATCAAAAAAACTGATATCGCTGGTATCGCAGTATAAAATTGAGGTAATTGCAGTGGGCAATGGCACAGCAGGCCGCGAAACAGAAATGTTTCTGAAACGGCTGACTTTCGACCGCGATTTAAAAGTATTTATGGTGAGCGAAGACGGAGCATCGGTTTATTCCGCCTCAGCGGTTGCCCGTGAAGAATTTCCGCAGTACGATGTTACCGTTCGCGGTGCCGTATCGATTGGACGCAGGCTGGTGGATCCATTGGCAGAACTGGTAAAAATCGACCCGAAATCGATTGGTGTAGGGCAATATCAGCACGATGTTGATCAGAAACTTCTTACAGACAGCCTCGACCGCACCGTGGAAAGCTGTGTAAA
>JAGOEF010000078.1 GCA_017997855.1 Bacteroidales bacterium | reverse complement strand
GCAGAGGGTGCTGAAGATGGAACTGTTACTGCCAGCGTTTCGGGCGGTACTGCACCATTTAACTATATGTGGGATGCTTCCGGAACCGGAGCAAGTTTATATAACCTGACTGCAGGTCAGTATTGTGTGACCGTTTCCGACGCCCACAATTGCTCTTCGACCGGCTGTGTGATTGTAACTGTTGCCACGGGTAACAACGCTCCGGAAGCTACATTTACATTCTCTTCGGCATCTTATTGCGTTCCGGCCACCATTTCGTTCAGCGACCAAAGCACCAATACACCCACTACCTGGTTCTGGGAATTTGGCGATGGAGCTACTTCGAACGAACAGAATCCTACACATACCTATCAGGTAGCCGGCATCTATACGGTGAGTCTGACCGTGACCAATGACTATGGCAGCGATAGCTACGAATGGGTTGATGCCGTGGTAGTGAATCCTCTGCCCTTGATTGAAGTTACAGTGAGCAACGCTTCAGGTGAAACCATTGCCGATGGATCTGCCATGCTGAGTATTGTTGGTGGAACACCGCCTTACAGCATCTACTGGTCGAATAATACTTCGGGTAGTTCTATGATTAATGTTCTCCCGGGCAACTATTCAGTAATGGTTGTTGACGGCAACGGTTGTATTGTAACCACACCGTTTGTAATCGGCTGGGAAGTTTCGGTATCTCCGGTGGTTGTTCCAGCAATGAATGTGTATCCCAATCCGGCCGACAGCTACATTGTAATCGAGAACACCGGATTCACAGCCAAGGAAATCTATATTACCGATGTTCTTGGTAAAACAGTAATGAAAGTGAATGTGGTTTCGAATGTGACCCGCATTGATGTTTCTTCGCTGAATTCGGGCATTTACTTTGTTTCGACCAATAACAATTCGAAGAAATTTATTCAGAAGCTTGTGGTTAAATAAGCTTCCGTTATCAAACGAATTAAAAAAAGTTGCCGTGAAAGCGGCAACTTTTTTTGTGTAATTACCAGGCCTGATTTTACAGAATACGAGTCGTGTAATGGCGGTACGAATCCAGACCTGAAGTTGCCACCGGCTTATATCTGAATATTCCGAAAACCGAAGACCCGCTGCCACTCATTGCGGCATATACAGCCCCCATCCGGTATAATTCTGTTTTTATGGAAGCCAGTTGCGGGTATTTGGCAAATATTCCCGATTCAAAATGGTTTTTGATGAACTGCGGCCATTCTTTTTGGGGTTTTGAAAGCAGGCTGTTCAGCGAAGGGCAGGTAGAATCGGGTACGCAATGCTGGTATGCCTCAGCGGTTGAGACGTGAATATCGGGCAGAACCAATACTACATATGTGTCTTTCAAATTGATGTTGTGCAGCGTTAAAATATTTCCCTTTCCTGAAGCGATGGCGGGTTTATTTTTAATGAAGAAAGCACAATCCGACCCGAGTTCTGCTGCATGCCCTTCGAGTACTTCGTCGCTGAGTTGCAGATCGAATATTTTGTTGAGCATGATCAGCGTAAAAGCAGCATCCGACGAGCCACCACCGAGTCCGGCTCCAATAGCAATGTTTTTGTGCAGGTGCATTTTTACACCACCGGTACGGTATTGCCGCTGCATAATTCCAAATGCCTTAACGCACAAATTTTCACCGGCATCACCCGGAGGAATATTCCCGCTGAGCGAGAAACTGCATGAAGTATTCGCAGAATCAGGTATTATTTCGAGAATGTCGCAATAGGCAACAGGCAGCATCAGGCTTTCGATATTGTGAAACCCATCGCTTCGGCGCGAAACAATGTGCAACCCCAGGTTTATTTTTGCGTTCGGGAAACAAATCATAGCAGGTCGGCTTTCCGTATTAATTGTGCTTAGGTTCTATGGGCATGTGTTTCTTTATCATGTTCATAAATGAATTCTTATCGATGGGTTTTACAATATAATCAACAAATCCCGTGTCGATGCATTCATTTTTAATCAATTCGCTGATGTAGGCAGTCTGGGCTATGAACTTTGTTTGAGGGCTTAAAGGCATTAATCCTTTTGCCAGAGTTATACCATCTTCGCCATACAGTTTTATATCCATCAGAACCAAATCGATGGGCTGGTTCTGCCCGAAAATATCGTAAGCTTCGGTTCCGCTTCGTGCATTCAGCACCTCAACTCCCGTTTCGCTCAAGAATTCGTTGATGAGCAGCAGGTTTTCATCCAGGTCGTCAACAACAAGAACACGGCGGGTCGACAAGTTGACTTTGGTGCTGATGATTTCTTTATCATCGGTTGCAGATTCTCCGCTTGCAAACGGCAGGCTTATCGAAAATGTTGAACCTGCACCGGGCGTTGATTCAACCGAAATACTGCCTCCCAGCAATTGGGTTAAGCCTTTACAAATGGCCAGACCCAGCCCGCTGCCGCCATATTTACGCGTTAAATTTTCTTCGGCTTGACGGAAGCGTTCAAAAATTATCGACTGTTGTTCTTTGCCGATACCGATACCACTGTCCTTAACAAACATTATCAGTTGATTGGTTTCTCCGATATAGTAGCCAAGTTCGATGGTGCCGGAATGGGTAAACTTCTCGGCATTCGATATAAAGTTGAGCAAAATCTGCTTCAACTTATACTCGTCGCTGAAGATTATGTCGAACCCATCAGGCAGGGTTTTGCTGCTCGAAATTTGAATGGGTTTTCCCGATTTTCTGACCGACTCTGTAAGAATCAGTTCCAGATTATCAACCACGGGATTCAGATGAAAAGTACTCAGGTGCACCTCTTCAACTCCCGATTCGATTCTCGACAAATCGAGCACATCGTCGATGATGCGCATCAGCTGATGCCCGCTTCCCTGAATTACCTGCACATATTTGTTCCGGGTTTCGCCGCTTAAATCATCCTGACAAAGCAGGTCCGAAAAGCCCAGAATACCGTTCATCGGAGTTCTTATTTCGTGCGACATATTCTGCAGGAAGGCTGTTTTCAGTCTGTCGCTTTCCTCCGCTTTTTCGCGGGCTTTTATCAAATTCTGCTCAGTTTCTTTCAGGTTACTGATGTCGAAATAGAGAAACACAATCTGGTTGGTGCTGAACCGGAAAAAATGCAGTTCCACAAATTTTTGAAAAAACTTAGAGTAAAATTCGGTTTTTGCGGCTTCTCCGCTCACCAAAACCCGCTGGCTGATACCAAAAAGTAAAGGTGCTATTTTGGGATCAACAAATTCATTCAGGGTTCTGATGTTTGCGTCGTACTGATTCAGCTTGACAATTGCGTTGGCGGCTTCGTTGATTTCGATAATTCGCAGGTCTGTCACGCTGTTTTTTGTCCAGATTCCTTCGAGCAGTAACATGGGTTGCGCCAGTTTCGAAATGATTCTAAAATACTTTTCACTGGTTTTTTGCAGTTCCTCGTTTATCAAAAGATACTCTTCGCTCAGCATTTTATAGCTACGCTCCTGATCGGTTATCTTATTGATGATTTTGTTTTTTCGCTCAATCTGGCGATAAACTGCCGAATAAAGCAGTACTGCCGCGCCAAAAACATACAACCAGCCTTTTATGGTTTGAATGCGTGTTACCAGGATGGGGTCATCAGTAATCTGCAAAAGCAACATATCACTGAAGGTTATATACAGGATGCTGGCGATCAAAAATATGAGCGGAATTTTGATAACCGTCCAGTTGAAGTATTTTTTCATACCTTAGCGTTCAAATGTATTGATGCAAATGTACCGAAAAACAACGAAGACGCGCAAGTATTTGGTTGATAGGGCAAAAAAAAACTGCCATCAGGCAGTTCATTCAGTTTAGGGATTCCGTTTTTTTAAAGGTTTGCGGTTTTGATCGTATTCCTCTTTGGGTAACGATTCCTTAACCACAATCACTGAATTTCCAAAATCGGTTTCATTCAGTTCCTTAATGGCCTCGCGGGCTTCGTCGTCGTTTTTCATTTCGACAAAACCATACCTTTTCGAGAAGCCGGTTGTTTTGTCCATAATAACTTTCGAAGAAATTACTTCACCAAACCTGCTGAACAGTGTTTGCAAGTCTTCGCTGGTGGTTGAGGCACTGAGCTTTGCGACAAAAATGTTCATAAAATCAAAAAATTAATTGTTAATAATGCAACAATAGATTAACAATGTATCCTCATGGTGATTGGTTGATAATACTACTGTTATTTGCAAAGATAACGTTTTTATAATACAAAAACAAAAATCAAATGGAAATATCACGCTGCAGGAGCAACAGAAAGGAATGTGCCTCGAAGCCGTATCTGATATCAGCCGGCCTTTTTGCTAATGCAACGCCCTAGAAAAATAATCGCAGAAGGTCATTCTGGCAAGTATTTTTGTCGTAGCTTTACAATTTCTAAACAACGAAAATGAAACGCAGGCTTTGTTTTATAACCGGTGCCAATTCAGGTATTGGCAAGGCATGTGCCATTCAGTTAGCCCGATTGGGATGGCGTGTATTGATAGGAGTCCGCAACAGGGAACGGGGTATTGCGGCACTACGCGATATTCAAAATCAATCCGGCTCCGATTGGGTGGAATGTATCGAAATCGATATGTCGTTGAAGTCTTCCATTGCCGGTGCATGCCAGCAAATAACTGACCGTTTCGATACACTGGATGTATTAATTCACAACGCGGCCGATTTCGACATAGCCCGAAAGAAACCAGCATTCACCACCGAGGGTATCGAAACTGTGTGGGCAACCAACCACATAGGACCTGTTTTTCTCACCAACCGGCTATCAGCGCTTTTGCGCAAGAGTGAACAGGGTCGTATTATTACTGTGGCATCGCAGGGGCTTATGTTGCACCCGCGCCTGCAGGTCGATCTGGCCGACCCGGAATTCAAACAGCGTAATTACATTGTGCCACAGGCCTATTACCAATCGAAACTTGCGCAGCTCATGTACACCTATTGGCTGGCCGAAAACCTTGCTGATACTGCTGTTACCGTTAATTGTGTCAGGGTAACCAATGTGAAAATCGACATCAGCCGCTATCCAAATCTGTCGGCTTTTATGAAATTTCTGTACTCAATAAAGAGCCGGTTTTCGATTTCGCCCGAACAAATGGCAAACACCTATACTTATCTTGCCTCTTCGCCCGAGCTTAATACCTGCTCAGGAAAATACTTTAACGAGAAAAACATGGTGGTATCTTCTTCGCCCTATAGTCTGCACCCGAAAAACATCGAAGCTGTAATGACACTTACCGCTAGCTATATGATCTGAAACAGCCGGGGATACTTTCCGCATGGCGTAGCAGGAAGCTTTTACCAATTGCCATCGGCTAAAACATTCGGAATCTAGCAAGCTATAGAAATCAGGTTACTCCAGCTTATTTTGTTAAAAATTACACACCAAAATTGTTGTTGGTAGCAAATAATTTTAATTTTGTTCAAATTTGAGAATCGGATGCAGATTGCTTATCAGTCCATAAACATTAGCGTAACAGCAACATGCCCCCGACATCGGTTTTTATTACAATAGATTAAAAGAGTGCAACCAAATTTATGCAAAAAACACATTTTCATTCCATCGACGCATTACGGTTCTTTGCTTTTCTGAAGGTGTATCTCCTGCACGTTCCCATTCAGGGTGATTTTCCTGTATTTGCCTTCCTTAAAAGTGGCGGGGGTATTGGTGTTTCTTTCTTTTTTGTATTAAGCGGATTCTTAATCACTTACCTGCTGGTGCTCGAAAAAAGCAGCGAAAATTACATCAACCTCAAAAAGTTTTTCGTCAGGCGGGCGCTGCGTATCTGGCCGTTGTTTTTTCTCATGGTGCTGATAGCTTTTCTGCTTCCCTTCGACTTCAAGCAAGCCATTGGGTTCCACATGGTAGGAGGGGGCTACGACTTCGACTGGCGGTATTCCTTCACATTCTTGGAAAACTATAAAATGTTAATGGCCGACAATTTCCCCAAAACAACACCGCTTCCGGTTTTTTGGTCTCTCTGCATCGAAGAACATTTCTACCTGCTGTGGATGATCTGCATGTTCTTTTTGCCGGTAAAGCACATTTTCAAATTCCTCATTTCGTGTTTCTTTATTTCGTGGATTGCCCGTTTTGCAGAACCCTTCATCTTCCACAACACGATGATTCACACCAACGATTTGTTTACCAACCTCGACTGTTTTGCCGGTGGCGGAATACTGGGTTATGCCATGGTGCTGCATAAAGAAAAATTCACCAGCTTCGTTATGCACATCCGCAACGAAATCAAATGGGCGGTGGTGGCAGTGGTTGTCCTGGTTGTTATTTTTCAAAAAACACTGCTGCCCAACGATGCCGGAACCACAATGGCACTATTTCGCCCGACGATTATAGCCATGCTATTTGCGGCTTTGATTGCGGTTTTTTTACCCGAGAACTCCGGAGTGCGAATAAAAAGCAAACTATTGTCCTACCTCGGGGTACGCAGCTATGGCTTATATGTTTACCACATCATTGTTATTCATGTGAGTTTTCAATACTGTCTCGACCATGGCATCGCCATCAACAACGGGTTCATTCTATCGGCCTATATCCTTTTCACGCTCGGGGTTTCGGTGTTGCTGAGTTCCCTTTCATACAAATATTTCGAGATGCCATTCCTCAAATTCCGAAACAGCATGTTTTTAAACAAACTACTAGCGTCCAAATCTCCAAAACCCTGAAACCGGGCACGCGGGCATTTGCACTAACGAAATTTTCAACTAATTCCCCATCCGGTTCACTCGAAGAAGACTCGGATGTGACGAATTCCCTATCCCCACCACTCCGATATACGAAAGCCATCAACAGCAAAAAAAAACTCCCGGTTTCTACCAAGTTCCAAAACTAATCTATAAATTTACCCTCTAAACAAAACTGCTTATGCAATTTCTTTCGTTTGTAAACAATTAAAACCGGCAATAATGTAAAGCTTTTCTTATGAAGAAAAATTTGAAAATAAATGATAATGAGGTGATTGGGAATAGGAAGGTAAGGTTATACGCGAGTTAGCAAACAGTTTTAAATAAAGCCTATGTGTACAATTTAAATCAAGAAAGGAGGTGTGAATATGTGAACAAAATTCATTTTATTTAATGCATGAAGTTTATCTTAAACTTATGCAAAGTGATTGACTAATTTTATTAACTTAAATTTAAACACGATGAAAAACAAATTATTAACTATTCAACACGTATTGAGT
>JAGOEF010000077.1 GCA_017997855.1 Bacteroidales bacterium | reverse complement strand
ATTAAAATTACAAGGAGGATTTATGATTTTAAATGCAATTTTCGACTCAGGAACAACAACGTTCATGATTCTGTGCACCAGCCTGGTAATGCTTATGACTCCGGGACTGGCATTTTTCTATGGCGGTCTGGCCGGTAAGCGAAATATTCTGGGCATTATGATGCAAACCTTTGTATCGCTGGGCTTAACCACCGTGATGTGGATTGGATTCGGTTATTCGCTTTGTTTCAGTGGAGGTCAGGGTGGTGTTATCGGTAACTTCGACATGGCCTTTTTAAGCAATGTACCCTTCGACCAGGCGTTTGACCCCATCAATGGGAAAAATTATCCGACCTACATTTTTGTAGCCTACCAGATGATGTTTGCGATCATCACGCCGGCCCTTATTACCGGTGCATTTGTGAACCGTGTAACCTTTAAATCGTACCTGATTTTCCTCGTGCTATGGCAGGTGTTTGTTTACTATCCTTTTGTACACATGGTATGGGGCGGCGGATTACTTGCCGAATGGGGTGTAAAAGACTTTGCCGGAGGTATTGTGGTGCATTGTACTGCCGGTTTTGCCGCATTGGCTTCGGTTTTCTATGTGGGGAAACGTCGCGACAGGCAATCTCCTCCCAACTCAATTCCTCTGGTAGCCATCGGAACCGGTTTACTATGGTTTGGCTGGTACGGATTCAACGCAGGGTCGGAACTTACGGTTGACCAGGTGACAACGCTGGCATTCCTCAACACCGACACAGCGGCTTCGTTTGCCGCGGTTACCTGGCTTGCCATCGAATGGATACACACCGGAAAACCAAAGTTCATCGGTTTACTCACCGGTGCTGTGGCCGGGTTGGCAACCATTACCCCTGCTGCAGGTTTCGTACCTCTGTGGGCTGCTGTACTAATCGGAATCAGTGCAGGTGCTGTGTGCTATCTGGCAGTGTCGCTTAAAAACAAACTGGGCTGGGATGACGCACTCGATGTATGGGGTGTTCACGGTATTGGTGGTCTGCTTGGCACCGTACTTCTTGGCGTTTTTGCCATGAAATCGTTTGGTGGTCAATCGGGACTTATCGAAGGCGATTATGCTTTCTTTGGAAAAGAACTCATATCGATAGTAATTGCCGCCGCCTATGCGTTTATATTTACTTACCTGATGCTTACAATAATTAACTTTATTACCAAAGTGCGTGTTTCCGAAGCACAGGAAGTAGTGGGCCTGGATGAATCGTTGCATGGAGAGAGAGCCTACGACGAAGGTGCCTTATAGTACCATCGGTTTTTTGTATTTTTTGTTGAGCCCCGGCAACGGGGCTTTTTTTTTAATAATGCATCGTTAACAACCTTTTAAAACCAGCCTGATACAAACTAAAAAACTCATTATCTTTGCCCTTAGAAAGTTTTCGATTTGAGAAAAATTGCCCGGATAATACCCGTTTTTGGCGCAGCTTTTTTTGTGCTTGCGGTGTTACTGTCGTCATGTAGTCCGGTGAAACACGTGCCTGCCGACAAGAACCTTCTGGCCGACGTAAAAATTAAATGCGATAATAAAGATATCGATTACGATGATCTCGAATCGACGCTGAAGCAGAAACCCAATCGCCGGACACTGAGCTTATTCAGATTCCATTTATTTGCCTATAACATTGCCAAAGCGGGCAAAGAGCGCAAATGGAAAAATAAAATCGCCAACGTGGTAGGCGAGCCACCGGTTATTTACGATGAAAGCCTTCAGAAACGAACGGCACAAACCATGGAGTATTTTCTTAGTTATAAAGGCTACTACCATGCAGTAGTTACCGACACAGTGAAAATAAAGCGGCGCAGGGCAAAAACCACTTTTACCATCACCACCGGTAAACCTCACCTGATAAACAATATTCGCTACGACGTTATTGACGATTCGGTGAGGCAGATTTTATTGGCCGACTCGGTGAACAGTTTAATTAAAACCGGAGATCCCCTCGATTTGGATGTTATCGAAGCTGAGCAGGCCCGTATTGTAAAAATCATGAAGAACAACGGGTATTTCAGTTTTTCGATTAATAACATACACTTTTACGCTGATACCACCCAACAGGCTTATCAGGCTGAACTCACCATGGCCATACGTCAAAGTTTCAACAGTAAAGATTCAATTACCGAAACCAATTTCAGAAAATATATTATTGGCGATGTGTTTGTGTTTGCCGATTTCGATCAGAAAAGGTATCTGCTTGAGAAGGAAGAATACATGAACTCTCTCACCAAAGAGGAGATCGAAGGGTATCAGTTTTACTTCAACCACCACCTCAGAATAAAGCCGGTCGTACTGATACAAACCATGTTTGTAAAAAAAGGCGAAACCTACAACTTATCGTTTATTGAGAAAACCCACCGCCATTTGTCGAATCTGAAACAATTTAAACTGATTAATATTGATCTGGTTCCGAGTCCCGATGACCCGTTTGTGCTCAATACATATATCTATCTCACACCCCTTGTACGTCAATCGTATAGTGCAGAACTCGAAGGCACCAATTCATCGGGGAACCTGGGCGCGGGAGCAATTATTACCTACACCAACCGGAACCTGTTGAGAGGAGCCGAAAGCTTTTCGGTAAAAACCGCTGTTTCGCTGCAAACGCTCACGCATGTCGAAGGTATTTCGCAGCGTTTTCTGAATACCCTCGAAGCATCGGGAGAACTCAGACTCGACCTTCCAAAACTGATGATACCTTTCTACCGCAACGATGACTTTGTTAAAAACAAAGGTCCAAAAACCCAGTTCTCGATATCGACCAGCTACTCGAAACGACCCGACTACACACGCCTGATTTCGAATGCAACGGTGGGTTATTACTGGAAAGGTGGTCGCAATAATTATGTAACCCATTTTCTAAACCCCATCGAATTCTATCAGGTGCGCATCTGGGATTTCGACCCGGAGTTTATGGAAGACATTCAGAATTACTTTATCCGCTATAGCTACGAAAACCAGTTTATTTCGGTTATCAGCTACGATATGCTGTTTTCGAATCAGAATATCAACAAACCCGGAAACTTCTGGTACATTTGGTTGAATGTGGAAACAGCCGGAAACCTCATCGAAGCGGCCTACGAACTCTCGAACCAGACTCCGGTAGAAGGTTCCTACCAACTTTTTGGAACCGAGTTTGCCCAGTTTGCCAAAACCGACCTCGATTTGCGCTATTACAATGTTTTCAACAAAAAGCACAGCCTGGTTTACCGCGCATATCTGGGTGTTGGATTACCCTACGGGAACAGCCGGAGCAACGGGTTACCCTTTATTAAAAAATATTTTACCGGAGGTGCCAACGACATCAGGGCATGGCAGGTCCGTACCCTGGGACCCGGTTCATACACAAGCACCTCGGCCTTTAACCAGATGGCCGACATGAAATTGATGTTCAATATGGAATACCGTTTCGACATCGCTTCCTTTCTCGAAGGAGCTGTTTTTCTTGATGCTGGAAACATTTGGGCTATCGATAAAAACGACGACCGCGAAGGTGCACTGTTTAAATGGAACAACTTTTACAAAGAAATTGCCCTGGGGACAGGTCTCGGTGCCCGTTTCGACTTTTCGTTTTTCATTATCCGTTTCGACTTTGGAGTTCCTCTCTACGACCCGGGCTACCCCATCGGTGAACGATGGCTGGGAACATTCAGCTCGCTGGAATTCAGCGATTTTACTTTCAACTTTGGGATTGGATACCCATTCTAGGACAAGAAAGGCGACAATTTATACACTGGAGCAAAGCATCATCCTGTAGCCTTAGTTCTCATTAAAATTCAAAACAATTTTACTGATTTAATTATCAGCCAATTAACAAGCACTTACTTTAGCCATCAGGCAATATTAATGTTTTGATTTAAAAGTTCAATATTGAAATTTATTTTTGCATTAAGTGCCCTGAAAACTTTCAGAATTGTTTCAAATCTGGCATCAGTCATGCTGTTTTCAATCTTAGAAATTTGGGATTTCTTAACTCCAACCAATTCACCCAGTTGTTGCTGAGTCAGATTTCTTTCTTTCCTCGCTTGCTTAATGGCCTCTCCAAGCAACTCAAGTGTTAATTCATAATCGAAAGCATCACGCTTTTTTGTTCCTTTTATGCCAATGTATCTATCGGTCAACTCATCCAATGAGGTTGTTTTCATATTACTGTTTTTCATTTCTTGCTAATTTTATTTTGAAATACACTTCTTTTATTTGTACTGCTTTTTTAATTTCTTTTGGCGGAGTCTTCTTTGTTTTCTTTATTATTCCATGCGTAGCAATAATTAATTTCTCGACCTCCTCAACCCTATCCCAGAATGCAAACAAGCGGTAATGGGTTTTATTAAACATGGTCCTGAATTCCCAAATATCTTCAGTTAGTTTCTTAAACAAATCTTTGTCTTGGGCAAATTGGGCCTTATAAACATTATATATAACTTTCTCTCTCGCCTTTTCATCAAGACTATCTAAGAATTCTACAGCTTCATCTAAAAACTCAACTTTAAATCTTCTTTCCATCATTATATTTTTACAAAGATACTGGTTTCCTTAAAAGGAAACAAATTTATTTGAATAAATCATATTTTAGTTTTTGTCAACATGTTGCTAAATATCTCGCAAATCATCCCCTGATTTTGTTTTGCTATTAAAATTGTGTAATTTTGATGACAACCAAAATAAAACAGTCATGTCAAAAAAAGTTCTCGAATTAGTAAACCCGGGTGTTGTTACCGGAGATGATGTTCAGGCAATATTCAGGAATGCACGCGAAAACAACTACGCCCTTCCGGCAGTTAACGTAACCGGAACCGATACCATTAACGCAGTGATGGAAGCGGCACGCCTGGTAAATTCGCCGGTAATCATTCAATTCTCGAATGGTGGCGCACATTTCTATGCCGGAAAAGGTTTGAGTAACGAAGGCGAGGAAGCAGCTATTGCCGGAGCCATCTGCGGAGCGCAACACATTCATCATCTTGCCGAGCTTTACGAAATTCCGGTAATTCTTCACACCGACCATGCTGCCCGTAAGCTTTTGCCCTGGATTGACGGCCTGCTCGAAGCCGGCGAAATGTTTTTCGAAGAATACGGCAAACCCTTGTTCAGTTCGCACATGCTCGACCTCTCGGAAGACAGTCTGAAAGAAAACATCGACACCTGCTGCGAATACCTCGAACGGATGAGTAAAATGGGCATGACCCTCGAAATTGAACTGGGGATTACCGGTGGTGAAGAAGATGGCGTTGACAATACGGGTATCGAAAACTCACGTCTCTATACACAACCCGAAGACGTTGCCTATGCCTATGAACGCCTGATGAAAATCAGTCCGAACTTTACGATTGCCGCTTCGTTTGGGAATGTGCACGGTGTATATAAACCCGGCAATGTAAACCTCCAACCGATCATTCTCAAAAAATCGCAGGATTATATTCAGCAACATTACAAAACCGATACAAATCCTGTTGACTTTGTTTTCCACGGCGGTTCGGGCTCAAGCCTCCAGGAAATCAGGGAGGCCATCAGCTATGGGGTGGTTAAAATGAATATCGATACCGATACCCAATGGGCTTTCTGGGATGGAATCCGTATGTTTTATCTGAAAAACGAAGGCTACCTGCAAGGCCAGATTGGAAACCCCGAAGGTGCCGATAAACCCAACAAGAAAAAATATGACCCCCGCGTTTGGTTGCGCGAAGGTGAAAAATCAGTCATCGAAAGGGTAAAACAAGCATTTGAAGACCTCAACTGCATGGGTCGTAACTAAAACAAAACAGCCGGATTAACCGGCTGTTTTGTTTTAGAACAATCCCGAAATATTTCCCTCATCATCAATGTCGATCAGCTCTGCAGAGGGAATTTTAGGCAAACCGGGCATGCGCATGATTTCACCGGCAATGGGAATTACAAATCCTGCCCCGGAGGCAATTTCTATTTCGCGGATGTTTACCGTAAAACCCTCAGGCCGGTTTTTAAGCTTCGGGTCGTCCGACAGCGAATTCTGGGTTTTGGCCATGCAAACCGGCAGTTTATCAAGGCCCAGTCCGGCAATCGTTTTCAGCTGGGTTCGGGCTTTCATCGAGTATTCAACAGCACCCGCACCATAGAGTCGGGTGGCAATGGTTTCGATTTTCTTTTCGATTGACCACGAAAAATCGTATAATGGCTTAAAACAAACCCGGCAACTGACAGCTTCTCCGGCTACCATCTCAGCCAGTTGCAGGGCACCTTTCCCTCCCTTTTCCCAGGCTTCGTTTATAGCAACCCTGACACCCAGTTTTTGGCAATGCTCCTCAATCAGGCGCAGTTCCTCCTCGCTGTCGCCGGCAAAACGGTTGATGGCAACAATGGGGTTAAACCTGAAAATCTTCATATTTTCGATATGTTTATCCAGGTTGGCCATGCCAATGCGCAGTGCGTCGGTGTCGGGTTGTGACAAATCGGTCAATGCTTTTCCGCCATGATACTTCAAAGCACGCACGGTGGCTACTATCACCACGGCATTGGGATTCAGTCCGCCATACTGGGCTTTGATGTCAAAGAATTTCTCGGCTCCCAGTTCAGAGGCAAAACCGGCCTCGGTAACCACAAAATCACTCAGACTGAGTCCCATTTTTGTTGCCACCAGCGAGTTGGTGCCCTGCGCAATATTAGCAAACGGACCGCCATGAATAATAGCGGGAGTATTTTCGAGCGTCTGCACCAGATTGGGCTTCATGGCATCCTTCAGCAGGGCGGCCATAGCGCCTTCGGCCTTCAGATCGCGGGCATAAATGGGTTTGTTGTCGTAGGTATATCCGATAAAAATATTTCCAAGGCGTTGCTTGAGGTCTTTCAGGTTTTCGGCAAGACACAATATGGCCATTACTTCGCTGGCTGAGGTAATATTGAACCCTGTCTCGCGCGGTACTCCCTGGGCCTTTCCCCCCAGACCGATAACCACATCGCGCAGCGATCGGTCGTTCATGTCGATAACCCTTTTCCAACCGATGGTTCTCGGGTCGAGGTCAAAATCGCGGCCACGATTCTGCAACTGATTATCGATAAGTGCTGCCAGCAGGTTGTGTGCTTTTTCGACCGCTGCCAGATCACCCGTAAAATGCAGGTTAATATCTTCCATGGGTATTACCTGTGAATAGCCACCACCTGCAGCCCCGCCCTTTACACCGAATACAG
>JAGOEF010000076.1 GCA_017997855.1 Bacteroidales bacterium | reverse complement strand
CAGATTCTATATCTGCCACTCGACGGACTGGGTTTAGATCGAAACAACGAAGACTTATTCAAGAATGGCTTCGAAATGCTGAATATTTCGCAATTAACAACAGCTACTGATTCGCTCAACAGAACATTAGGTAAGCGGAGATTAGATATCGCAAATAACCTGTTGCTCTACAGCTTATACAAAGGCCGCAAAAACCCTATTCCACCTGAGAATCCGGCCCGACCGGCAGAAGCAATTCCAAAACCGGTCAGAGAACTCGATAGCCTGAAAAATACCGGCGTGTCAAAATTCGGACTCATTGAAAACGAAAATAAGGTAATCACATTGAGTTTTGATAGTATTTTCAACTCACTGTCGCAGGCACAAAAAAATAAAGTACTCGATTTTGCGCTAAATTACAGTCGCTCAGCCAACACATACATCGAAATGACCGGCGACGAAGTCGAAATGTCGCTGAAATGGATTACACGTCATAACATTGAATGGCATCGCAAATTCACGGTGGCGCTTGCTTGTCTGGTGCTTTTCTTCATCGGGGCTCCTCTGGGTGCTATTATTCGCAAGGGAGGGTTTGGGACTCCGGTTGTGGTATCAGTCTTTGTTTTTCTGATGTATTACATTATTTCGATAACTTTCGAAAAGATGGCCCGCGAACTGGCTATTCCTGCTATATGGGGGATGTGGTCCTCGGCAATTATTATGCTCCCGATTGGCATATATCTTACCATTAAAGCAATGAACGACTCCCTGTCGATAAGCAACGAGCAATACAACAACCTGCTAAACTGGTTCAGGATAAAACGGAAATCAAAAAAACAGAAGCAGTTATCTTAATTTTATTAACTTCGCAACTTTGTTATTTCGTGCAGCCTTTATGAAGATTTTGAGCTTGTCAAATAAAATGCCTTACCCACCAAAAGACGGTGGAACCATAGGTATTTACAACGTTGTCGACTCGTTGGCTAATGCAGGCAATAGTGTTCATGTTCTGGCAATTAACACACCAAAACATTTTGTATCTGACGATGAAATACCATCAGAAGTTAAGCGTAAACTTCACCTTGAAACGGTTTTGATTAACACAAACCTTAGCTTATTTGGCCTGATTAAAAACCTGTTGTTCTCCCAATTGCCCTATGTTGCCGACCGCTTTGTGACAAAAGATTATGAGAACAGACTAATCAGTATTCTCACAGAAAATCAATTTGATGTGGTTCAGATTGAAGGTCTCTATATGTGCCCCTATATCCCTGTAATCAGAAAATACAGCAACGCAGTAATTTCGCTGAGGGCTCATAATATTGAACATGAAATATGGGAACGGACGGCTGATAACAGTAAGAATCCGTTCAAAAAGTATTATCTGAAACACATGGCGAAGCGCATTGTGAGTTTGAAAAATGAAATATTGAACCGATATGATGTGCTGGTACCGGTAACTCAGCGCGATGCTGATATTTACGAGAAAATGGGGAATACAAAACCGGTTTTTGTTCTTCCCGCGGGCTTCGACAGTACCGAAATGAAACCCCAGATGAGAACCGAAATGAGCAATAGTTTATTTCACCTCGGTGCCCTCGACTGGGTTCCCAATCAGGAAGGTCTTCTCTGGTTTATCAATCAGTGCTGGCCAATAATCAAAGCCAAATTACCTGCCTTGAATTTTCATGTGGCCGGCAGAAATGCACCTGCATGGTTTGTAAAAAAACTCGACGTTGAAGGCATAATTTACCATGGAGAAGTACCTGTAGCCAGTCAGTTTATAAACTCTTTTGGTGTAATGGTTGTTCCATTGCTTTCAGGATCAGGAATGAGAATAAAAATTGTTGAAGGAATGGCTATGGGTAAAGTAATTGTTACGACGCCTATTGGAACCGAAGGTATACCTACTACCCATCGCGAAAACATTTTGGTTGCCGACAACGAGTTCTCGTTTGCTGCCGAAATCGAGAAAGTATTATCAGATGAAGCCCTGTACATGAAAATAGGCTCCAATGCCATTGAATTTGCTATTAAACATTACGACAGAAATCAGCTTGGAAAAAAATTAAGCGAGTTCTATAATTCGCAATGCCCATGATTGTAATACAAATCATATTCTGGCTATGTGTGGCTGCCGTTTTTCATTCTTACGTGCTGTACCCTTTTGTATTGAAATTACTCGCTTCTAAGAGAAGCCGGCCAAATGGCCCGAACAACACTGCGAAACCAACCGTGAGTGTTATTATGTCGGCATACAACGAAGAAGCCGTAATTGAAGAAAAAATTAAAAGCATTGTTAATACCCGTTACCCGGGCGAAAAGCTGGAGGTCATTGTTGGTTCCGACTGTAGCAGCGATAGCACAAACCCGATTATGGAAAGGCTGGCTGCCGCGGATCAACGCATTCACTTTCATGAATTTTTCACACGGCAGGGAAAATCGAATATTATCAATCAACTGGTCGAAAAATCATCGGGAGACATACTTATTCTTTCGGATGCCAACGTAATGTTCGACGAAAATACTCTCGATGAACTGGTTTCTGTTTTTCAGGACGAAACTATCGGATTGGTCGATAGCAATATGATAAATACCAACCTGAAAAAGGAAGGCATCAGCATTCAGGAAAAATCGTACATCTCGAGGGAAGTGATTATAAAAAACAGGGAAGGCCTCATCTGGGGAAGCATGATGGGTCCTTTTGGTGGATGCTATGCCATTCGCCGCAACCTGTTTACTCCGGTGCCACAGAATCTGCTGGTCGATGATTTTTACATTTGCATGAAAGTAATTCAGCAGGGCTTTAAAACAGTAAATAACTTAAAAGCAATGGTTTACGAGGATGTTTCGAATGATTTATCAATAGAATTTCGTCGTAAAATTCGGATTGCAACCGGTGATTTTCAAAATTTAAAAATTTTTTCAAGCCTGTTGCTTTCGCGAACACCGGGTGTGGCTTTTAGTTTTATTTCGCACAAAGTGCTGCGCTGGTTAGGTCCTGTGTTTTTATTACTGGCACTGGCCATGTTGATAGCATTATCGTTTGGGTCGGTGTTCTATCTGGTTTTGCTTTGCATTTATCTGCTGAGCTTTCTGATTCCACCATTAGACTTCCTGCTTAAAAAAGCAGGCAATCATAATCTGATTTTACGATTTATCACTCATTTTTATACTATGAACCTGGCCTTACTAGCCGGTTTATTCAAATCTGTTAAAGGAGTTAAAACCAATGTCTGGAAACCAACACAACGATTTCAGTAGCCAACTGAACACCATCGAAGAAGCCATTGCCGATATCAGACATGGCAAATTGCTTATTGTGGTTGACGATTACGACCGCGAGAACGAAGGAGATTTTATTATTGCCGCCGAAGCCATCACCCCGGAAGCCGTCAATTTCATGGCACGTTATGGCAGGGGGCTGATTTGCACACCATTGCCCGAGGCCCGATGCAAGCAACTCGATCTGGAACTGATGGTGGGAAAAAACACCTCGTTGCACGAAACACCCTTTACGGTAAGCGTTGACCTTATCGGACAAGGTTGTACTACCGGTATTTCAGCATCCGATAGGGCAAAAACCATTGCGGCATTGGTTAACCCTAAAACCAAGCCTGAAGATTTGGGGCGCCCCGGGCATATTTTTCCTTTGATGGCTCGTGAGAATGGGGTTTTACAACGGGCAGGTCACACCGAAGCGGTGATTGACTTTACCCGATTGGCCGGCTTAACCCCGGGCGGGGCATTGGTAGAGATTATGAATGAAGATGGTACCATGGCCCGTTTGCCTCAGCTAATCGAAATATCAAAAAAGTTCGGAATTAAAATTGTTACCATACAGGATCTGATTAAATTCAGGCTGCAGACCGAATCGCTGGTCGAAGAAGGACAACGGGTTAAAATGCCTACCGAATTCGGTGATTTCGACTTGATTCCATTCAAACAAACCGGAACACAACTGGAACATATGGCACTTGTTAAAGGAGAATGGACTGCCGATGAAGCGGTAATGGTGCGTGTGCATTCATCGTGTGCCACCGGTGATATTTTCGGTTCGTTGCGTTGCGATTGTGGCCCTCAGTTGCACAAATCGTTGCAAATGATACAACAGGAAGGGAAAGGTGTTCTCATATACCTGAATCAGGAAGGCCGGGGAATTGGGCTTTTTAATAAAATAGCTGCCTACAAACTTCAGGAAAGCGGGCTTGATACCGTAGAGGCAAACCTGCATCTCGGTTTCAAAGAAGACGAGCGCGATTATGGTGTGGGTGCACAAATTATCAGATGCCTCGGAATTAAAAAAATTAAACTGGTGACCAATAATCCCAAAAAAAGGGCAGGGCTCGAAGGTTATGGCCTCGAAATTGTTGAAAATATTCATCTCGAAATCCAACCCAACCAATTCAACCGGTTTTATCTTGAAACCAAAAAGAAAAAGCTGGGGCACGATTTAAACCTTTAGCATAATCCCCAAGTAGCCGCTTATGAGAATTGTATACATGGGCACTCCCGATTTTGCTGTTGCATCGATGAAAGCACTGGCTGAAGCCGGGCATGAGATTGTTGCCGTTGTTACAAGTCCCGACAAGCCGGCAGGACGGGGATTGCAGGTATCGGAATCAGCAGTTAAAAAAGCAGCGCTTCAACTGGGTTTCACTATTTTGCAACCGGTCAGGTTAAAAGACCCTGACTTTTTAGCATCATTACAACAACTGCAGGCCGATTTATTTGTTGTGGTAGCATTCAGAATGTTACCCGCCGAGGTATGGAAAATTCCACCCAAAGGCACCATCAATCTGCACGCCTCACTCCTGCCCCAATACCGTGGTGCAGCACCCATAAACCACGCCATTATCAACGGCGAGACCATCACCGGCGTCACCACGTTCTTCATCAACGAAAATATTGATACCGGTAGCATCATCGAAAGCACCCCCGTAGAAATATCCCGTGACGAAACTGCGGGCTCCCTTCACGATAAACTGATGACAGAAGGAGCTGCGTTGCTCGTAAAAACCCTGTGGCTTATTGAAAGTAAGCAATGTAAGCCAAGGCCCCAGGAATCACAAATTTCGGGAGAGCTAAAAACGGCTCCCAAAATTTTCCGCGACAATTGCCGAATCGACTGGAACCTGCCAGGAGAGCAAATCCGGAACTTTATCAGAGGATTATATCCCTATCCCGGAGCATTTACCACATTGGTTTTAACCGATGGAACCCAAAAAACTTTAAAAATTGGCGAAGCCGGCTTTGTTTCACGAAAACACGCATTGGCAACCGGTGAAATATCAAGTCACAATAACAAGTTTCAGATTGCGGTAGCCGATGGTTTTATCGAAATTTTCAGTCTTCAACTCGAAGGAAAGAAAAATATGAAAACCGGGGAATTTCTGAGGGGTTTCGATTTGAAGAATGTGCGGTTGAAATTATAATAGTATATTTACACAGATTATGAAGCTGGCACTCATCGGATATGGCAAAATGGGCAAAGAGATTGCCGAAATGGCGACTTCGCTGGGTCACGAAATAGCCTGCATTTTTGATGTCGAAAATATTGATTCGCTAAAGAATCTTAAACCTTCCGCGGTTGATGTTGCCATTGAGTTTACACGACCCGATACAGCCCCTGTAAATATTAAAACCTGCATCGATGCCGGAATCCCGGTGGTTTGCGGTTCTACCGGATGGCATCATCAGCTTGATGAAATTGAAACATACTGCCAAGAAAAAAAAGGGTGTCTGTTTTATGCTTCCAATTTCAGCATTGGGATGAATATTTTTTTCGAAATTAATAAAAAACTGGCAAAATTGATGGAAGTCAGCGACGGGTATAATGCCCGTATCGAAGAAACCCATCATATTCATAAACTTGATCAACCCAGCGGAACTGCGGTGGTTCTGGCCAATCAGCTGGTCGGAAACAACAAGCATTTTGTTAAATGGGTGTTAAATAATTCACAGGATATATCGGATTTGCCAGTTTACTCGTTTCGTAAAGGTGAAGTTACCGGCGACCATAAAATTATGTGGGAAAGCAATTGTGATACAATCGAAATCAGCCACTCAGCCAAAAACCGCAAGGGTTTTGCCATTGGCGCAATCAGGGCTGCAGCTTTTATTGCCGGTAAAACCGGAATTTATCAAATGAAAGATTTACTAAATATCTGAATAGTATGATACAATCGAAAAGTAAGAAAAAACCGGTGGTCAAAAAAGATAAAAGCAATTCGTTTTGGAATAAATTCAAAAACACCAAAATCGGTCATTTTGTAACAAACCGCTATTTCAGTTTTGCATTGGTTACATCACTATATGTATTGTGGGTTGTTTGGCTTGGTAACTATTGGTGGCTGATTGGTGAATTGCTGATTATCGACATTTACCTTACACGGTTTGTTCGCTGGGCATTCTGGAAACCCCGGAAAGACAAAAAGATGAGTACTTTCAAGCGCAAAACCCTGGAATGGGTCGACGCCATTATCTTTGCTGTAATTGCCGCAACATTTATCAGAATTTTCTTTTTCGAAGCCTTCACCATCCCAACCAGTTCGATGGAAAAAACCCTGTTGATCGGAGACTATCTGTTTGTAAGTAAAGTAGCCTATGGTACCCGCGTACCCATGACTCCACTGTCGCTCCCATTTATGCACCACACATTGTGGCTGACTAAGAAAACTCCTTCGTTTACCACCTGGATTGAAACTGAATATCGCCGACTGACAGGCTTTGGCGAAATTAAGCGCGACGACATTGTGGTATTCAACTTCCCCACCGGCGATACAGTGGTTGTTCAAAATCAGGCGGTTGACTATTACAGTATCATTCTTGACCTGGCCATGCGTGATAAAATGAATGACGTAAATGCCGGTAAAACACCGCTATCGGAAGAAGAGTATTACAAGCGCGCGCGTAAAGAACTATGGGATTGCGACACCGTTGATATTATCGTGCGACCGGTAGATAAACGCGAAAACTATATCAAACGTTGCGTAGCCCTGCCCGGCGATTCGCTCGAAGTGCGCGAGGGAGAAGTGTATATTAATGGTAAAAAACAAAAAGAATACGAAGGCAAACAGTTTAATTATTACGTAAGCCTGCGTAACGATGCCGTAGGCAACTACAACATGAATCAGGGACTCGATGCCGAAGTGCTGAAGTCGTTCGATATAAACTACGAAGATATGTATGTGCTGGCTCAGACACAACAAGGCATGGAATAT
>JAGOEF010000075.1 GCA_017997855.1 Bacteroidales bacterium | reverse complement strand
CGCATGATTATTAAGATATTGGTATTATGAAAAAATGTGGAATTCCAGTTGAGTTTATTTTATTGATTGTGCTTGCACTGCAAGGGTTCAGCGTTCAGGCTTTTCCTGATGGCGAGAAAAAAGCAGCGCGGATGGTCTATTCGGTCGATAGTGCCCTTAATGCTTTTCTCCCTCAGAATGTTGTTTGTGGAAAGGGAATTAGCGATACCCTGATGTATCCCGATGAGGTGTACCGGGTCAGAATCGAAAACTTGTCCGGTTCAATGATGATTCCTCTGGTATACAATGAGCATGTAAAGAAGTACATCGACGCCTATAGCCTCCAGAACAAAACCAAACTAAACCGCATTGCCGCCCTTTCGAAATATTACTTTCCTTTGTTCGAGGAGTATCTGAGTAAATACAATCTGCCGGTCGAGTTGAAGTATCTGGCTGCAGTTGAATCTGCCCTCGATGCCAATGCCATTTCGGTTTCGGGAGCAACCGGGTTGTGGCAATTTATTAAACCTACAGCCGATTTGATGGGACTCAGGGTTACCTCGTTTATCGATGAAAGGCGCGACCCGTTTCTGGCGACTGATGCAGCCTGCCGCTATCTAGAATACCTGTACCGAACTTTCGGTGACTGGCATCTTGCACTGGCTGCCTATAATGGTGGTCCGGGTGCCGTGAAAAAAGCCATCATCCGTGCCGGTGGCAACACCGATTACTGGCAAATCCGCCCGTATATGACTACCCAGATGCAGAATTATGTACCGGCATTTATTGCCATGTGCTATCTGATGAATTATACCCGGGAACACCTGATTGTTGAAGCCGGGCAAAACCCGTCGTACTACGAGGTAGACACCCTGCATGTAAGCGGTCCGTTAAATCTTGTCAGCCTGGCAGCAGAGCTTGATTACCCCATAGAAGATATCCGATTTCTGAATCCGGTATTTTTCCGTAATTATATACCCGACGATGGATATACCTATTCGCTCGTTTTGCCCCATTCCAAAGCAACAGCCTTTCTGGTAAAACAAACCGGGGGAGAATTCGCCAAAAATGCAGATCTCTTTGAATATACCAAAGAACCGCTTCAATCACAAACCGCACAAAAGAAAATCCATCTGGTCGAAAAGGGCGAAACATTACACCGCATTGCTATAACGTATGGTTGCACAGTTGAAGATATTCTTAAGTGGAACGGATTGCCTGCTACCCACCAGTTGTTGTATGGCGAAAAACTGCTTATTCAAACAACCCAACCCTAATCAGAAGGGATGCAGCCTGAATTTTTCTTCAGCTTTTTGAGACCGGCTCTTATTAAAGCGGTATTGCTAAAGTCTTTATCAAAACCGGTTTCAGTGTAATCTTTCAATTTTTGGCGGGTTAGGCCGGTAACCTGTTTCAAGAGGTGAAAAAGCCGGGGTTGCCGGTTATTGGTTGTTGCGTTCCACGGACATACATTCTGACAGATGTCACAGCCAAACCAATGGTCGTATAAATGTGGGACTATGTTTTCGGGAACCGGTTCCTTCGATTCAATATTGTGATACGTCAGACAGCGGCGGGCATCAAGGCCATATGGACTCAGGGCTTCAGTGGGACATGCATCTATGCAGCGATGGCAGCTTCCACAGGATTCCTGTAGGGCCGGGTCGGCAGGAAGTTCCCGGTTTATCAGTATTGCGCTGATGAACATAAAGGAACCGGCTTCGGGCTGTATCAGCAGGCTGTTTTTCCCGATAAATCCCAGTCCGGCTTTTGCTGCATAGTATTTTTCGGGGAGAACACCGCTGTCGGTAAAAACACGGCCTTGTAATCCGGGAATTATACCCTGCATAAACAAAAGAAGGCTGTTAGCCTTTTCTTTCAAGACAATATGATAGTCGTTTACCTGAGCATAACGCGCAATGTGCGGGTTCGGGTTCTGCTGCGTGCACCGGTAGTGAGCCACAAGGCACACAACGGTTTTTGCATCGGCCATCAGCAACCCGGGATTGAGAATTTTAGCCTTATTATTTTCGAGATAGTGTAATTTGCCATGTAACCCGTTTCCGAGATATTGCGAATACCATGTTGTGAATTCTTCACTTATTCCGGCTTGGGTGAATCCACAGGCGTCAAACCCCAATTCAATGGCTTTTTCCCTGATGGCAGTAAGCGTTTGCTCCGGGCTGTTTTTCACGCGCGGTATCAGTTATTGGTCGTGGTTTTACCTTTCGAATAGATATTTTCTGAATGGACTCCGAACGAATAGCGTACACTGTTACCATGCAATTCGAAACCGGTAATTTTCTCGTATGAGATAATTTTACTGACTCCATTTTCGAAGAATTTGAGGTAGCCCCGGTCATCGGTATAAACCACAACCTGATTGTTGGCAAGATATTTCTCGGGAATATAGTTTTCGAGGGTATAGGTTTGCCCGTTCACAAAAACCTTGAAATCGTTCTGAACCGAAAAAATTACCATTTCGTCGACTACTTCGAAAAAACCGGGTTTGTCGAACGACAATGTAGCGACCTTGCCATTACTGAATACCCTGAGATAATTGTCGGAATTGGTATAGGCAAGCAGTCCGTCGCCACATTCATAAGAAACCGGTTCAAAACTTTCGAGTTCAAAAATCTCATTCTCGTAAAATACCTGAAAGTTATTCATGGGTTCTTCGACAAAGGCAACAATGTCGCGCCCGGCCTTGTACGATTTTATGCGCTCGTAATAGGGCAGGTCAAATATTTCGCCTTTATAAAAAATATGGTAATAGTCTTTGCTGTCGCGATAGACAATCGTGTTTTCGCCACACAGAAAATCTTCGAGCGAATCGCGGCTTAAGGCGTCGTCAAGCTCGAAAAATTCTGAGTTATAGTACGCCATCAGTTTGTATTGAAGATCATCAAAATATATTACCACGTCGTCGTTGCCTGCAAAGGCTTTAACTGTGGTACAGAGGTTTTTGTTCTGTCCGTTGTCGAACACCTTCAGCTGACTGTTCATGCGGTATATTACCAGATTATCGGTAACTTTATATTCACTCACAAACGAACTGACACTGTGCAGGTAATTGTTCTGAAATACCTTAAAGTTTCCTGCATTGTCCTGATAGGCTATCGCATGATTGCCAATCTGATAGCTTTTGAGTGGAAGGTGCTCAATCTGGCGTGAATTCCCGTTATTAAAAACAAATATTTTATCGAGATAGTCGGAATACAACGACATGTTTTGGGCTTTCGTTCCGTTTGCAATGCAACAAAACAAGCAAGCTGCCAGCAAAGTTTTTATCGGTATTCGAATTTTCATAAAATCGCTTTTGTTGCAGTAAACAAATATAAACATTTTATTCTTAAATTATAGATGGTATTTTTGTTGCCTGTTTATACAAAAATGTGACCAAAACTTAATGGCATGAAAGAAAGCAAGAATGTAGCCAGCATCGGCAGTATGGGAGAGTTCGGATTAATCAATCATCTCACAAAAAACTTTAAGCATGTGAACAAAAGCACCCTTACAGCCGTAGGCGACGATGCTGCGGTAATCGAATGCGGTGCCGATTGCATGCTTGTTACTACCGATTTATTAGTAGAAGGTGTTCATTTCGACCTGATGTACACCCCCTTGAGGCACCTGGGTTATAAATCGGTGGTGGTAAACCTGAGCGACATTTATGCCATGAACGGCAAACCTGAGCAAATTACTGTTTCGATTGCAATCAGTGCAAAAATCACCCTGACAGCACTCGATGAACTTTATGCCGGTATTAAAGCAGCCTGCGAACGCTATGGTGTCGACCTGATTGGTGGTGATACTACCACTTCAATCACGGGAATGACAATCTCGGTTACTGCACTTGGAAGAGTAAAACGTGACGAAATCTGTTACCGGTCGGGAGCAAAGATTAACCATCTTGTTTGTGTTACCGGAAACCTTGGTGCAGCCTATCTGGGCTTACAGCTTCTGGAACGTGAGAAAGAACTGTATCTTAAAGACCCAAATACCCAACCTGAAATATCGGGCTATCCGTATTGTATCGAAAGGATTCTTAAGCCCGAAAATACTCCGGCAATACTACAACTTTTACGCGAAAACAATATTCTTCCATCGGCTATGATGGACGTTTCTGACGGATTGTCGAGCGACATATTACATATTTGCAGTCAATCGGGAGTGTCGTGCAAAATATTCGAAGATAAAATTCCCATCCATTCCGAAACCAGACTGCTGGCTGAAGAATACCATCTGGATCCTTCGATAGCAGCCCTGAATGGTGGCGAAGATTACGAGTTGTTGTTTACTGCCGACCCGACACATTACGAAAAACTATCAGCCATCGAAAGTATTCATGTTATTGGCTATATTACGGACACAGCAAACCAACCTGTACTTGTTGCGCGTAATGGTGTTGAAGTAGCTTTGAAAGCACAGGGATGGAATCACTTTAACAAGTAAAACGGGATATTACCTCAACTGAACAAGCCGGATGGTCTTTTTAAGAACCATATTTTCGTAGAGCGAAATCAGATATACCCCGTTTTCGTGGTCATCAGCGTTCCAGCCGATTGCAAAATAACCCGAATAGGTGTGGGTTGAGCAGTTTTTGTACAAGTTGTTTCCCTTTAAATCGCAAACCGTAATGCAGACCTCGGTTCCTTCGGTTGTGTAATACACAATATTACTTTGGTCGGCCACCGGGTTGGGAAATACCCTGAGCTTAGCAAACGAATTATCGGGGGGAGGGTTAACCGTATCGGTAATCGCCTTGCATGGAGAACCAAAGCTATGAACCGAAGACCAGTTTTCTCCCTGGGTATTGTCGCTGAAAGCATCGTTCAATTCGAGGCTGAAACCACCTCCGTTTGCCGATACCGGCCAGGGTTCCGACGGAAGGTAGATGAGTGAATCAACAATTCTTCCGGTGGTATTATATAAACGCAGCAGTTCTCCCGAATTGTCAAGCGAAAAGTTAAAATACCCAGACAGACAATTACAATCAGGATAATAAATATTAAATTTTGAACTATCGCCTGCAATAACTACATAGCCTTCCGGGGCAATTTTACTGCCGGATGGAAAAATGTAATTGTGTGTGTCATTATTATCCGAAAATCTCCATCCCGAAATATCAGTGGTGTCATTACCTGTATTGTAGATTTCTATCCACTCACCGCAATCTGACTGAGCATCGGGGTTGTAGTTTATTTCGTTAAATACAATACCAGAACTGTCGCTGTCGACATAGAAAACATTATAATTATTGTAGGCTTCAGCTTCGAAATTATTGGTGTATGCTTCTATTTTATAGAAGTATTTCCCTTTTTGCAGGGTGGTTGAAATTAAATATGATGTATCTCTGAGATTTTCGGCTTTAAGCAAATAGCTGCTTTCCAAATCGGCTGAATTCCCTAAATAGAACCTATATTGAACCACCTCCTCAAGAGGAGAAACACAGACATCCCAGTTAAACTGTATGGGTTCCCCCGGAAAGAACCGATGCTTAATTTTATTTATGCTGAAGGGTTTAAGAATGTATTGAAACTGATATTTTAACTGATTGTAGTTTGCGTTAAATGCTGTTTTAGCAACGTTTAATAAGGTTTGCCAATCATTTTCATTCAACAGGTTGTCACTTGTGTCGTCAGCAACCGAAGATGCCAGTGTAAGATTCAGACTATCAACCCATTGGCTGATTGTTGCGTCGTTAACTCGTGTTTCGAAAAGTACATCAATACGTTGTTCTATGTCCGCCATCACGACAGGCGATAAACAAGCCAGTTCCATGATGGGATTATCGGGGGCCCAGAATTTGGATGTGTGGTAATATGAAATTGTTGATTCGTAATAAAGAAATCCTTTGTCGAGATCCCATGGAAACATGTGCCATTTACCGGAGCCATTGGTGTCGTGAAACATATAATAGTTGTGGTAATATGTGCTGTGGTTTCTGCAAAGCAGATTCATTGCCAGAATATTAATTATGGCATTATAATCGAATTTTTCCTGAAGAAATAATTTGTAATTTTCGACTGAAATTGTATCGAGTTGAAAAATAAGCTCCTGCAGGTCTTCGCGATTTCCCGTTCCGGTTTTCTGCTCCCAATGATAAAATACGTTGTCGTAGCGACTCATACTAGCCCCGTCGAGTGTTGCCTTATAGAGATTACCATTGGGATTGAAACCATTGCGTGTCAGAAAATCTTCATCCATATTCTCGACAGAGATATACAGACCAAGATAATTACCGTTTAAATACAATCTGACGTGTTCCGACTGAAAACAGGGCACACCTGATTCCCTCATAAGCCGAGATGTGGTATAGGCTTGAATATAACTTTTGTCCTCGTAATCAGCATTAAAGTTAAAGACATCAACCCCGTCGAAATCGCCCTCATTGAGTTTTACTTTCAGAGATTTTTTGGGTAAAACCACCGAGCCATCCCCACGGATTCTCATTTCGGCATTTTCGATGCGAACACCATTGTAAGTTATCGAAACAGGAACATAAATCTCTTCGAGAAAGTACAGATAAATCATTGCAAAATCAGCCGGGTTACATTCCAGGTAATATTCCTTCATCTGCTGCGCCCTGCTTACCAGCGAAAACAAAAGCAGAACAATCAGTGATATGACTGTTTTTACTCTAATCATAGATCAGAATTTTTTGAACATACATTGTGCCGGCTGATTGAACACATAAAAAATACATGCCGGGTACAGTTGCTTTCAATCTAATTGTTGCTTCATTTCCATCCGAGAAAAAAGTTTCGGGCCATATCTGAACCGGCTGAATAGAAGTATTATATAAAATAATATCGAAATAACCTGAAACGGCCGGAGGTAAAACCACATAAATTTCTTCTTGTGCAGGATTGGGATATATTTTCAGCTGGACGGATTGTGAGATTGGTCTCGTAAACAAAAAAGCAAAAACAAGTCCCATGTTCAGCCCATCGTTGGCAGCAAAGGCCCCCGGTGAATCTGCGTGAAGGGTAAGGTCGGTATTAAAGATGGGAACAGCGGCCAGACAGTGGTTCAGGTTGTCAAAATCAGGATCGTTTGTTATTGAATAGTGTGCAGATAAAGAATCACCGACCGGACCTTGCAGTTGTGGGTCGAAGTTGAGTAAATTATCCGTATTATTGAAAAAGACAGTGTTGTTAATCTGAAATTTCCCTTCGGATGCCAGCGTGTATTCATCACCAAAGCGGGCACCGGTTCCATTTGCCATAATCAAACAATGGTTTGCTTCAACATGAGGATTTCCATATCCACATTCAA
>JAGOEF010000074.1 GCA_017997855.1 Bacteroidales bacterium | reverse complement strand
GCCAATGCTGAATTGCAGCAACTGAAAACCAGCACGGGCAATCAGGCCTTGTGGGTAATGGTGGAATAATCAGATTTTTTATTTGGATGATGCGTTGGGGAAGCTTTTCCCGAAGGCTTGGTGGGTTTTTTCATGCCAATGCATAGAGTGGATTTCTTGCAGAATCAATGGGTTTTGTTTCACGTTAAGGCGCAAAGGTTCTTCTCGCAGGCTCGAAGAAGAATATGGTTTCTCGCCAAGACGCAAAGGCGCCAAGATGCAAATTGATTTAAGGTGTTCAATTGGCATTGACATTTCGACAAGCACAATGTAAACTTCACTCCCGCTCTGAGTCATCGGCACGGGACTCGGAGCTAATTGTGGGGAAAGCTTTTTTACAATGGAATTAGGGAATATGTTTGCATCCGATTCCTCTGTGAGTGACTAGGCTGGAGAGAAAGAGGCGACCTCTTTACGAATGAGGTTGGGATGCAGGGACAGCAAAGATTTATGGATGCGCAAATTCTGAAGCCCGGAATCCGGTAATGGTAAACTGATTGCTGTCGCGTGGGGTGACTTCCAAGTCGAAGGTTTCGTTATTGGCGCACCACAGGTGATACACTACTATATCGTTACGACAACCGCATTCGATGAACTTATGCCCATGCCGCAATGTTTCTTTTTCTTTCAGGAGTTCATTTTGGGCTTCGGTCGAAATGTGATTGGTTATGTCGTTATAGACAAAATCATTCAAACAGTATGCAACTTCTTTCTGGCTTACTTTCTCGCACATGTCGCAGTCTTTTGCGAAATCAGGCTTTTGTGAACAGCCCGATGCCATATACATAAAAGCGACAATAACAAGGATGAAGGATGGTTGGAGGGCGGTTTTCATGGGTCTTACAAATTTGGGTTCATTATCCATTCATTTTCTGATTGTTACTTTACCTGACACACTTCAATTGTTTACTTATTACATCGTGTAAAACCACAATCAATATCCACAGTATTCATTACTTATTGCTTCAAGCACACGAATTAATGGTGTAAATTTACCTCATAGTTTTGATTTTGGTATGGTGTTGCGAAATATTATGAATGGTGGCTTGCATTCAATAGGTTTGGTAAGCCGGAATAACAAAATTAATGGTGGCAGATGCAACCATTTTACATATCGCAGTCTTATGTTTGTAATATGATGAGTGAACGGGAAATTATCAGGGGATGCGTGGAGGGTAACCGAAATGCGCAGGCCGCGTTGTATGGCGCATATAATGCCGTGGTGCGGGGTATCTGCCTGCGGTACACCGGAAACAAAAACGATGCGGAAGACCTGGTTCACGATAGTCTGATTAAGGCAATTATGGCGATGAAACAATATACAGGAAAAGGCCCGTTCGAGGCCTGGCTAAAACGTATAGCCATGAATACCTGCATCAGTTTTATCAAAGAACGGAATAAAACCGGCAGAATGATGGTTGTTGACGAGAACCTGGGAGTTGCCGATGATGACGAAACAACGGATGAAAACCGGGGTCTGCTGGAACGCTGCCTCGACGAAGGCATAGGCCGCGACGAACTGCTGTTGGCTATTTCGCAGCTACCCGACGGATATCGTATGGTGCTGAACATGTATGTAATCGACGAATTACCCCATCACGAAATTGCCCTGCAACTGGGCATCAGTGTAAGCACATCGAAGTCGCAGCTTTCGAGGGCACGCAACCTGCTAAAGAAAAACCTGATGGCACTGTTGCCACAATATGAACTAAATATTTCGGCACATGGAAACGAGTATGAATGATAAACTGGACCTTGCCCTGAAAAAAGAATTTCGGGGGATGGAAATTTCGGGGCCGGCGAACGGACTGGATGCCTTTATGGCAAAAATACCCAAACCGGGTCTGCCGTTTATAGGGCAAGTAATGATTTTTACTGCTTCGGTACTTGCCGTGGCCATATCGGGAATATGTATTTCGAATGCCCAGATCGGTCAGGAAAATCACGCTGATTCGGGATTTTTTGCCAACGCAATTAACGAGCGCAGCCTGATGACAGATTATACGTTTAAACCAAGCTTAATTGAGAATACCAATGTTGCGGTTGCCGGCATGCAGCCTGTCTATCCTACTTTTGTTTCAAAAAATACTGAAACAGCTACCAGCGTTTCGGCGCCTGAACAAAACAGTGATGAGAGCAGACTCTGGATATACCAAGCACAACCGACTGAGTCGGACCCTGAGGTAGTAACATCAGAACCTCAGCACAGGCTGATATACGACACCGTACACGTTAACGAAACCATCATGGTTCACGATACGGTGATAACCAAAGAGCAGCATCGGGTTAGCCTGCGGAATAAACGCAAAAATACACGGTAAACCATGCCCAGCCTTATCCGATACCTGCATAAGTATATTTTTACAGTCATTATGATTTGTATCGGAGCAAGTCTTTCTGGCCAGCAGAACGACACTATCAGGATCATCAGGAAGCACGTAATAACCGACACCACCATTGTGAATATAAGCCAGCCTGTTTACGACACAGTGTACCTCAGCCCATTTCCCGAAAGTCTGGCGGTATCGGTTATCATTGGTGGCGGTCTTGGTGTCAATCGTTTTGCACCTGCACCCGACAGCGATGCCTCGACGATGCTTCGAAACACCATGGGGCGCCCCCTGCAACTGCGTGGCGGGATACACCTGACGGCAGGATATAAAAGAATGAGCGTTGAAACCGGGCTTGAGTTTTCGCAGATTTCGCAAAGTTTCCGTTTTTCAAGAACACTTAGCACGACTGACACCTTGTGGTATTACACATATGAGAATCATACAATGACATATTATGACACCATCTGGCAGGATACCCTTACTGATTTCGAGATTGATACCATTACGGTAACATGGACAGACTCGGTACCGAATGACAGTATCGTAACCCATAGTTCCGACACAGTGCTGAACCACCAAAATCAATACCGGCAGATTAAAATTCCGGTTCTATTCGGGTTTACCCTCTTTGAAACAAGGCGCTTTTCGGCGACCATTACCGCTGGGCCGGTTTTTGGATTCTTCGTCGAAAACAACGCGTACACGCTCAGTGGCGAGTTAATGCCTGTGAGAACTACCGCCCCAAAAGGCTTAATTCCCTATGCATATTTGTCGGCAGGCATCGAATATAAATTTGCACCGGGTTTTGGGTTGGGTTGCGGGGCTTACTACAATTTCCTATTGAAGAAGCCCGAAACATCAACAGACGCATTTTTACAAAATTCTGATAATTACGGAATTACATTTCAGTTTTATTACTATTTTTGATAATTGAAAATAAAATGGTGCAACCTTTTTAAAAACTCAAGTCTTACTGTTGAAACCAAAAAATACGAATGATATGAAAACGCTCAAGATTTTTACCATTGCCATGATTCTTCTGCTGGGATTAACTCCGCTTGCCAAATCGCAGAACTGCTTTCTGGACGCCGGCTACAATGCAGAAGGACTGACGGCGAGCTTCACTGCCCAGATGTATGAATTTACAGTCAACAACCAGGATTCGACCGTGACTCCGGTTGAGGCCCAATATATCTGGATTATCGGAAACCAGAGTTTCACGGGATCACAGTTTGTGTATCAATTTGCGGCAGCCGGCAATTACACGGTAACCGTAACGGGCAGCTCTGCATCGAATTGCGTGGTTACTTACACCCTTCTTGTATTTGTTTCGGATGGAAATCCCGTTGATTCAACCGACTATTTTATGGTGAATATTTCGGGAGATTACTATGCCGGAGAAAATTGCGAAGCGGGTTTAACTGCCTATGTGATGGGAGGTAATGCCCCGTTCAGCTACTTTTGGAGCAATGGCGTAGTGGGAAGTTCGCTGACAGATTTGTGTGCCGGAGAATATTGTGTAACGGTTGCAGACAACGAAGGCTATACCGCCAGCAGCTGTTTTACGGTGTATGAAGGGAACAACAACGAGCCGGGCGACACCACGTGGTACAACAATATTTATCTCGGGATAAGCTATGATTTTGCTTCGCAGGACGATTGCTCAGCGTTTGCAACGGTTAGTGTTTCGGGTGGTACGCCACCGTATGCCTATCAATGGGACAATGGAGTAACCACACAAGTTGTTACCGGTTTATGCATTGGTCAGACCGCTTGTCTTACAGTGATTGATGCAGCCGGAAATGCGGCCACTGCTTGTGTGTATATTTCGATGGATAACACAAACCCCGGCGACAGTACACTAAACGGTGACGATCCATGGGAATCGACACTTGAATGGGAAGTCGACTCGATGTTTAACACTGCCGAAATCATTGATTATTGGGTAACCGATACTGAAATGTGTTTTGTATGGGCTATGGTTTACGAAAACAGCAACTACACCGAAACATACACCGCATGCTATCCCATTGATGCAGCAACCATCGAAGACGGATATTATCTGGTATATCTGCATGTGGTATTCAGCAACGGACAAAAAGCTAATTACACCTTTAGTGATGTGGTGTATGCTGAACCTTCGGCATTCCTAAGCGTTGGAGACACCCCGGTATTGCCCGGAATAAACCTGTATCCCAATCCGGTGAGCGATGTTCTCAATATCGAAGGCTTCGATGGAAGTGCATCAGTGAGCATTTGCGTATACAATGTGGCCGGAGTTTTACTCGAATCGATGAATTACAACCGGGTATCGGGTGTTATCGCGCTGAGTACCGGTGAATGGCCAAGTGGGGTGTACATTGTAGAAACCCGCACTGGTGAAGTTCGAAACACATTCAGAATAGTGAAGTAAGCGGTCATTAAATATATTGCGAACAGCCTGCCCAGCAGGCTGTTTTTTTGTTTTACCTCGTGATAATGCATTGAAAGTTAAATCATTATCATCATTTCATACGTATCGCGAAGGTTGATGTAAAAATATTACCTTTGTAAATCTAAGTATTGATTATGATAATCATCACAGGAGCCGCCGGTTTTATTGCCAGCAATCTGGTTGCCCGTTTAAACAGCGAAGGCTTCAGGGATTTGGTGCTGGTCGACGATTTCAGCAGGAGCGATAAGCAGAAAAATTTCAGTAGTCATACCTATACGCAACTGGTGCACCGTGACGATTTTGCAGAGTGGTTGCGCGGACATCAGCGTTTTGCGGAATTTGTATTTCACCTGGGAGCACGCACCGACACCACCGAATTCGACCACAGGGTTTTCGAGAAACTAAACCTGAATTATAGTAAACAAGTTTTCGAAATATGCACCGAGTTCGGAATTCCGCTGGTATATGCCAGTTCGGCAGCCTGCTATGGCATGGGTGAACATGGTTACAGCGATGATGATGCGGTTACGCCGTTGCTGAAACCCCTCAATCCATACGGGGAGTCAAAGCTTGCCTTCGATAAATGGGTGCTGGCTCAGGAGAAGAAACCCTATTTTTGGGCAGGGGTCCGTTTTTTCAATGTTTTCGGGCCCAACGAATACCACAAGGGTAGAATGGCATCGGTTGTATGGCATGCCTATCGGCAAATCAGTGAAACCGGAAAAATGAGGCTCTTCCGTTCGCATAAACCCGGCGTTGCCGATGGAAACCAGCAGCGCGATTTTATTTATGTTAACGATGCAGTGGATGTGTTGCTGTTCTTCATGCTTACGCGTAAAAATTCAGGTATTTACAATCTCGGAACCGGTGTGGCAAACACCTACCGTTTTTTGGCGGAATCGTGTTTCGGGGCAATGAGCCAAGCCGCTGACATCGAATTTATCGACACACCTGCGGATATCAGACACACCTACCAATATTATACCTGCGCCGACATGAATAAACTGCGGCTGGCGGGCTACAACAAAGCGTTTACGCCTCTTGCCGAAGCCATCGAACACTACCTAAAGGACTATTTAATACCTTCGAAGTATTTGTAAGTATGAGCGAAAAGAAAAAATTCAAGGGCGATGTGGAAGAATGCCGGGCACAGAACAGTGCCTTACAGGTTAACGAGGGGGTTTCGCAACCGCCACAGGTAAATCCGGCGCTCATGCACCGAAAATCACCACGGAAACGCATGCTGGGCTTTGATGAGTATTACGAAGGGATAATTGCAGGGAATCGCAGCATTTTGGGCCAGGCAATTACCCTTGTCGAAAGCCGGCTCGAAGAACATCAGGACATGGCGCAGCAACTTATTGAGAAATGTCTGCCATTGTCATCAAAATCGGTACGCATAGGTATTACCGGTGTACCCGGAGTGGGAAAAAGCACATTTATTGAAGCACTGGGGTTGCACCTCACTAATCATGGTAATAAACTGGCTGTACTGGCTGTTGATCCGAGCAGCGAACGTTCGAAAGGCAGTATTCTGGGCGACAAGACCCGCATGGAGCAGCTATCGGTACACCCCAATGCCTTTATCAGACCTTCGCCTTCGGCAGGTACGCTGGGCGGGGTTGCACGTAAAACACGCGAAACCATTGTTCTGTGCGAAGCCGCCGGTTATAATGTGATTTTTATTGAAACAGTCGGTGTAGGGCAATCAGAAACCGCTGTTCACAGTATGGTTGATTTCTTTTTGCTACTGATGCTGGCCGGAGCCGGTGACGAACTGCAAGGAATTAAGCGCGGAATCATGGAAATGGCTGATGCCATTGCGATAAACAAAGCGGATGGCAATAATATGGATAAGGCGACTATGGCCAAAGCCCAGTACCAAAGTGCCCTGCACCTTTTCCCCATGACAGCTTCGGGATGGAAACCCCGCGTTCTCACCTGTTCGGCTGCTACCGGAACGGGAATACCTGAAGTATGGGAAATGATCAGCGAATATGTTGCCGCGGTTAGAATGAACAATTACTTTGCGGATAACAGAAACAATCAGTCGCTGTATTGGATGCACCAAAGCATCAGCGAATCGGTTCTCGAAAGCTTCTATCATAACCACGATATTAAAAAACGTGTTGATGAACTGGAACGAAAGGTGAAAAACAACGAAATCAGCTCGTTTATTGCAGCCCGGAAGCTATTGGATTTCTATCAACAGAAAAAATAGTAATGTGACTTTGGTGATTCGAAAAGGCCAGCCCGAAATTTACACGACATTGCAACAGCTTGGCATTTCGTATGGCTATTTTGAGGCACCCGCAGACTTCAGCAGCGAAGACGACACAGGGTTTTGGATCCGGAGCGGTGCTACCCGCTGCAAGAATTTGTTTCTGCGAAATCACAAAGGTGACAAACATTATCTGGTAATCGCCCCTTTCTACGAAAATATTTCGATAACACGCCTGGAACAACACTTCAAAAAAGGCAAAATATCTTTTGCTTCCGACCACCGGTTACTGAGTCACCTGAAGGTGCAACCGGGTGCAGTTTCGGTTTTCGGGTTAATCAACGACAAGGCAAACCGGGTGGAAG
>JAGOEF010000073.1 GCA_017997855.1 Bacteroidales bacterium | reverse complement strand
GACGAGGTGAAAGATAAACTGACGTTGTTGAAAAAGGAACATTTTAATGCCAATCACCATGTATATGCATTCCGACTGGGCGCCGGAACTGAACACGTTCGTTCCAGCGACGACGGAGAACCTGCCAACAGCAGTGGCAAACCGGTTCTGGGGCAGATACTTTCGCACCAGTTGAGCGATATTCTCGTGGTGGTGGTCCGATATTTTGGCGGCGTTAAACTGGGCGTACCGGGCTTAATTAATGCCTACCGCACTGCTGCCGGTGAAGCCCTGAAATCTGCCACTCCGGTGCAGAAAACAATAACCCGGCCATTGTCGGTTTCCTTCGATTACAAACTGATGAGTCAGGTAATGCGCATTGTTGATGAAGAAAATATTGCCGTTGCTTCCCGCGACTTCTCTTCGCAATGCAACCTCGCACTCAATCTTCGAAAAAGTCGCTACGAAACCATTGTGGAACGTTTCCGTCAGATTTACGGAGTTACTATTATTGAGTCATGAAAAAACATCTGTCGCGGCTGATATTAAAAGTGTTTGGATGGAAATACAATAGTTTTCCTGACATCGGTGGCTGTGTGGTAGCCGTTGCGCCCCATACCAGCATGTGGGATTTTGTCTGGGGAAAACTCTATATTATGGGACAGGGCAGACAATCGTGCGTGCTTATCAAAAAAGAAGTGTTCAAGTTTCCCTTAGGCGCACTATTGCGTGCTTTTGGCGGTGTGCCGGTCGACAGGACATCACCACAGGGATTGGCCAAGCTACTACCCGATTTATACGGTGGTAACCCTGATTTACTGATTGCCATTACGCCCGAAGGCACACGTAAGAAAACGGTGAATTGGAAAAAAGGCTTTATCCATATTGCAAAAACAGCCAGGGTGCCCATTGTTGTGGGCTTTATCGATTATAAACGTAAAGAACTGGGAGTACTTGGTGTGATGGGCTACGAAGACGATACCGACAAAATTATGGCCGATTTCAAACGGAAGTTTCATGGATTTACCGGGAAACACCCCGAAAGATTTATAACCGGATTCGAAAATGAGCAAATCTAAGTTCTATCTGATTCAGGACCAATTGGTCTGGGAAAATCCAAGTGCCAACCGCAAGCATTTCGAGGCCATCATCAGGGGTTTAACAGAACCGGGACTGGTGGTTCTTCCCGAAATGTTCAGCACCGGATTTTCGATGCAAAGCCACAAGCTGGCCGAAGACATGCAGGGCGAAACCATCAACTGGCTTCGCCAATTGGCCGCCACTACCGGAATGACCCTTTGCGGAAGCCTGATAGTCTTCGAAAATTCGCGGTATTTCAATCGTTTTGTTTTTGTTACACCCAATAGCCTTGAATATTACGACAAACGACATTTGTTCAGTATTGCCGGTGAAGATTCTTTTTTCAGCAGGGGCAACCGACGATTACTAATTCAATGGGAAGGCTGGCGCATTTTACCACTGATTTGCTACGATCTGCGGTTTCCGGTATGGAGCCGCAATCAAAACAATTATGATTTGCTGTTGTATGTGGCCAACTGGCCTGCCTCGCGGCGCAACGTCTGGGATGCCTTGCTCAGGGCACGCGCCATCGAAAATCAGGCACTGGTGCTTGGAGTCAACCGCATAGGCAGCGATGGCGAAGGGCTTGCCTATAACGGCGGCACCTGCGCAATAAGCGAGCGGGGAGATATTGTAGCCGCTGCCCCCGACAACTCCCCTTCGGTACTCGAAATTACCTATGATTCGGATACGATTGCCGATTTCCGGCAAAAATTTCCGGCCTGGAAAGATGCCGACAGTTTCACGATTTCCGGCTGATTGCTACAACACATTAAACAGAGAATCACGCTCCACAGCAATAAAACCTTCGTGCGAAACTGCCGCTTTCAGTTCTTCGGCAGTGTAATCGGGATGTTGTTCCTCGGCACCGGCCATGCTATAGATACGCGTTGAATTACTAATGGTCCCGTCAAAATCGTCAGCGCCAAAATGCAGACACAACAGGGCAGTGTTTTTTCCAAGCATGGGCCAGTATGCTTTAATGTGTCCGATATTGTCGAGAATCAGACGGCTGAGTGCAATCATCCGCAGGTCTTCGTGCTGGGGCACCTCGCTGATGAGGTTTAAGATATTGCTGGCCTTTTTGTATTTTAAAGGGATAAAGCAATTGAACCCTCCTGTTTCGTCCTGCAGATTGCGAAGTGCTATCAGGTGATTGATTCGGTCTTCGGGTGTTTCGATGTGTCCGTACAACATGGTGCAGTTGCTTTTTAATCCGGCATCGTGAATTTCGCGATGTATCCGTAACCAGCTTTCGGCACTGGTTTTTTCGGGACAAAGTTTTTGTCGTATACCATCCGCAAATATTTCGGCTCCTCCTCCGGGCACCGAACCCATGCCCGCATCACGAAGTATAGCAATACATGCGGCTGTCGTAATCGCTGCATTCCTGGCAATATATTCAATTTCGACAGCTGTAAACGCCTTAATATGAAGTTCGGGCCACCGCAACCTGATAGTCCTGAACAAATCAACATAAAAATCCAGCGAATACCGTGGGTTCAGTGCTCCTACCACATGCACCTCAGTAATTCCCGAAGCATACCGTTCAGCAATCCTGTCCATCACCTCCGCCTTACCGAGTTCCCAGGCCTCAGCATCGCCCAATTGCCGGCGGAACGAGCAGAACGAGCACGAATTTTCGCAGACATTCGAAAGCTCTATGTGCAGATTCCTGTTGTAAAAAACTTGTTTTCCCCAGCGTTTTTCCTTAAGCCTCAGCGCGAAATATCCAATCATTCCCAGACTGAACTCGTGATAAACAAACAGTGCCTCATCAGCCGACAAGCGCATACCGGTCTCTATCTTCATCGCAATTCCGATGGTTTTCGTGTCGCAATTGCTGAGTATTTCAGAATGTATTCTGCTTCGGTTCATCCGTTTGCTTATTGAAAACCGAAAGATACACTTTTCGTTGTAATTTTTGGCTGCTGGTCATCAGCATTTCGACGGCAAACCAAATTTTGTCGGAATGCTAAAAATGTGTAAGTTTGAAGCATGATCATAAATTTCAGGCATAAAACCCTTCGCCGGATTATCTCGTATATGTTTTGCGTTGCGCTGATTGTGGTGGTTTTTCGCGTCAGCAACTATCCCGGTAACGAAGGTTTTAATCCCAGCGACGATGGAGTTGTTCTGGCACAGTCGTACCGTATAATTCACGGCGAAGTGCCTCACCGCGATTTTATTTCCATCAGGCCTGTTTTTAGCGGCGTGCTTCACAGCCTTCACTTTATTTCGCCGCTGCCCTTGTTCGATTCGGCACGCTGGTTCGTTATTTTTCAGTTTATCGTAATTGCTTTTTCGGCTGCTTCGGTGCTTCCGCGCCTGCTTCAGGCATCCTATTCAGTGGCTGGCGAAATTGCCGTTTTTTTCATCCTGTTCACCCTGAGTATCCTCAACTACAACCTCTTTCCGTGGACAACCATCGATGCGGTTTTCTGGTCGGCATTGTCACTGTGGTTTCTCTATTCTGTAAAAAACTTTGATTCGAAGGCTTTCCTTGGTGTGTTCATGTTGGTACTTGCGGCATTGTCGAGGCAGACTTTTGTTCTTCCGGCACTGGTGCTCAGTATGTTTTTCTTAATTCAGTATTTCTGGAAATTCCGCCTCCCCCGTGGTATTTTTGTTGTAGCACTTGCCTGGCTTCCGGCTGTTTTATATGCTGCGATGCTTGTGGTAACAGGTGCCGGTGCCGAATTTATCACCCAGATGACCGGACGCACCGAATTTGTCGAAACCGGACTTATTCAGTATGCGGTACGTTGGGTAAAGTCACCCGCTGTAGCAGTCCATGCCATAATGTTATTGATGTTTCTGGCATCGCTGTTTATCAGAAACCGCAAGAATCCCATGATTGCATTTTTAATACGTCGTTCGGGACTTTTAACCAGCCTGATGTTGTTTTGGGTAACGGCAATTATTGCCATACATTTTTTGCGAAGCGATTTTCAGATTTACCTGCTGCCCTTCGAGTTGTTTTTTGTGCTCATCGATCTGATCATGCTGGCGTGGATCGTGAAAAAGCCCGATTACCCTACCCTGGGATTTGCGTTCTTTACCCTGCTGATTGCCTATACATCATCCATCTCGCTGGGCGACAACAGTCCCATTTTTGCCTGTGGTTTGCTCATGGCCGGGGTTCTCAGCATTTCGCGTTGGTTAATGGCAGCTACGCTCGTCAGGCTGCCCACGGTCAGGCTCGCCTCGGCATTCCTGCTTACTTCGGCACTGGTAATTATTGTGTTGGGGTTTTATTCGCAGCGTAAAATCAACTATCGCGATCTGCCTGCCAACGATCTGCATTATCAACTCAGTACTGTAAATCCACAATTCGGCAGTGTGATGACCAACTCCCGAACCGGAGCGTATTACGCCGATCTGCATAAAATCTATACTTCGCTTCCGGGTGCTGCCAACCACACCGTAGTGCTTCCCCACAATGCAGCCTTCTATCCGCTTTTGCAAACACGAAATCCCCTACCTCTCGACTGGATGCAACCCGCCGAATACTGCGGCTCCGAAAAACGGGTAATGCAGTCGCTGACCGACGTATGCAGCCGCAGCGGTTACTATTTTATTGTGGATAAGTACGATGTGAAAAAAATCCATACCTCCGAAATTCCGTTGCAACAAAGCGACTTTGCCTACCTCCAATTAATCATCGGTACTTGCAACAAGATCGAAACCCAATCTCATTTTTTCGACGTTTACGCTACGCAATAAAAAAGGATGGCCAAAGCCACCCTTCAATATCTCAGTTAAATCTTCCCGAGTCGCTGAACCTCAGCTATGGTATCGTTACCGGAATGGGTTCGCACATACGCGTCAGATTATAGGTATTTCCATTCGTGGTAATGTTCCATGTTTTTCGCAGACTGAAATAATAGGTGTTACCCGATTGCAGGTTGTAGCCCTGATTGGCCAGATACGCAATAATAGCCGAATAATGGAAGGTTTCGTCCGAACGGATATCGGTTTCGCCGCTTGCATTCACCGTATTGGGTACCAGCACATTGCTATTTACGGCCATAGGCTCGGCATCCACCGTAAGACTGCCATCGCTGCCGCGATACACATGCTGCGAAGTATGCGAATTGATAGTACCGCCATGGGCATCAAAATCCACAAAAGTGTGCAATCCGTAATAATTCACATCGCTAGCCGAAACAATGGTAATTCCCAGCGGCGGGGAGTGGCGAATCTGCTGAATGCCTTCTTCGAAGATATAACCCAGCGAGAAATAATCGTGCAGGGCAGCAAAATTCCAGGTAAACGATTGGTATGTAAACGGAACGATATACACTGTAGCATCCACATCAAACTGCAGCTGAATGTTTTCGATATCGCCTTCGTTGGCCATGGTAAAGGCTAATGGCATTTCGAAAGCTATGGCACCGCCGGCAAACACGTTGGTTACACCCTGATTTTCGGTAAATGTACCCGGAATGTTGTTCAGCGTAACACTGGCACCACCACTTACCGAAGCGGTGTAGTTGTTGCCCTGATAGGTTGTCGAAACGCCCGAAACAGTAACCCTCAGTTGTGTGTAATCACCAACCGGTATCGCTATCGAAAGCAAATTGTGCAGGGTTCCCTGAAACTCTCTCAAATCGACTGTGGCAGCTGCCGAAAGCACCGAAATATAATCGCCATTGGCACGCCGAAGTTCAATATCCGAAAACGTTACCTCGCAGCGGGTAAGGTCGGCACTTACCATCACAGGGCCATCACCGTCTTTTGTTGCAGCCTGAGGAACACGCGCATCGGTAATTTTCATGCTGAACGTACCCTGCAGTTCATCTTCAGGTTCATCACATGCCGTAAAAAACGTCATCATCGCCACTGCTGCCATTATTACTACCCCAAATAGGTTTTTCATAAGTTGTTTTTATTAGTTGTTAACGTACTGTCCACCAGATGCAAATGTACAAATCAAATTAAATCACCACACATTCACCACATTTATTTTCGCAAATTGCTGTCAGTAAATATGTATTCTTACAGCCGCATTAGTTATTAATTAACACTTTGCCTGTTTTGATTCCATTGGGTGTGGTAAGCCTCAGATAGTAAATTCCACTAACGGCTTTTTGAACATCAACCCGTATTAAATTTCCTTCTTCAAACGAATTGCACGAGTATATACACTGTCCTAAACTATTAAAAAGCGCTATTTTTTCAGGGGTTTCTTCAGGTTTGATGTAAAACAGCCCGGAATTAGGGTTGGGATAAACTGCATCATTATTGTTATCAACTTCTTCTAAACCAAGTTCTCCATACATATCAGTTTTAATTAATAGAATATCTGATATTGAATGATTGCTTATCATTTCATTAGTCTTTCCTGCAAAAACATAACCCTGGTCATTTGTTTGCAAGACCGATGTTATATAAATATTATGAATGTATGCAGCAACATTAGTCCATTGCACATCTCCTGTATTGTTTGTTTTAATAAGATAAAAATCCTCGCCGGAACAAGCAATTAGAAAACCTCCATCGGTGGTGTTTACAACAGATATACCACCATCACTTGCTGTTGGGATATTAAACTCTTTTGTCCATACTTCATTTCCATTTTCATCAATTTTCATTAAAAATGGTATGCTATTATAGGTTATATAATTGAAAACAGATCCAAAAATTACAAATCCACTATTGTTGTTTTCTATCATTTTCCTGCCAGATATATCCACTTCATATTCACTAAATATCTGCGTCCAAATAACTTCACCCTCACTGCTATACTTTATTAAAAAAGCACAAATGTACCCCTGACAATACGACAGCCCCATTACTAGAAATTCGTTGTTGGAGGTGTATAGCATCGAAACGGTTTCGTTGTACACGTCAGTTGGAGCAGAGGTTGTTTCCCACAATACATTGCCATATTCATCAGTCTTGATGAGACATATTATTCCACAACAAAAACTGGAACCGTCTTTGGTGCCTGCAAAAACAAATCCGTTATCAACCGTTTGCTTAACAATTACCTTAACAGAATTTTCAATCGAAAAATATGTTTTTGTCCAAATCGTATCGCCAAATGCGTTTGTTCTGATCAAGCATGTTTTGGGTATGGGGTCTTCCCCCAAATACTTGTAGCAACCAATAATATATCCACCATCGTTTAGTTGTTCAACCGAGGTGCCTTGACTAAAATAATCCTCAAAATATGTTTTTTGCCAAATAATATCACCATTTTCATCAATTTCCATCAGGCAGCAATGCCGTAAAATTTCATTCGTAACTGTATTTGAATCAGAAATACAACCTGTTATAACATAATGACCATCGCGATTTATAATCATATCGTTTGCGAAGTCATAATAATCGCCTCCGAAAGTTTTAATAAATGTTTCTTGCCCATAAAAGGCATCCGCAACAAAAATGAAAAACACAGTTAAGATGATTCTATTCATTTC
>JAGOEF010000072.1 GCA_017997855.1 Bacteroidales bacterium | reverse complement strand
TCTTTGCCGAAAATGTATAAAACAGTGCTTCCATGTCGCAATAGCTTTTGTGTAAACTATCTGATTAACAAATTTGACGGGTTTTTGTTACCACGATTTTATTAAAAAATAATAGGGACGCAGCATGTGGTGGGTAAAAGTGCCGGTGTTTTCGTTGCAGAAAACCGCATAATATGCCGAATCGGGTTTGAGGATGATTTGCTGACCGGCGGCCACATAATTCATACAGCCATCGTAGGCAGGTGCATGTATTGCCGTGCTTTTTGCTAACTGGCCGTGAACTTTTTTACCCATGAAATGATTCAAACGACGCGAGGTTTTTTCGAGCGGTTTGTTCATTCGGTTGTAGAGGTGCCTTACCACCATATTCATGGGGAATTTTTGTTTGCGGATGTTCTTTTTGATATTGCTGAATGGGCTTTGGCGGTTCATATCGCGGGTTGTTTGCAGGGTGAAGGGTGTTTCGGGTACCCAGTCGAGGGGATTAATCACGTTGAAAGCCCATCCTGCCTGAGTAAGCGATGTGTAGTCCCATGCAAAATACTGATTGCCGGGTTTCGGCGAGGCGCTGCAATAGGTTTTGATATTGAGCCCGGCAAAATGTCCGGTTAACTGCCGGTGCCGGAGCCAGGCTGTGAACAGGCAGGCCAATGCACCTCCCTGACTGTGGCCGGTAACAATGAGGTTGCGATAACCCCGAGTCAGCATTGAGTCGAGGGCATGCCCGATGTCGTTGGTCATAGAAGCGAGTGCGAGCATCCATCCGGCATGTACCGCAGCCCGGCTGTCGGTGGCCAGGCAGTAGCTGAAACTCAGGCTGTCGGATATTTTCCATGTGCCGGTAGCGGGAATCATGGCTGCATAGTAGTTTTCCATCCAGCTTTCGAAGCTTCCGGTGGTAGCGTGCAGATCGATCACCAGCAGAGAATCGGCGCTTGTCCATAAATCCCAGCGATTGTCGGGAAAATAGCGTGGAGAACGAAGCGCAAGCCGGTATTTTTCATCCAACGGAATTTTAACCTGTGTCCAGGGGGTATCAATCTGACGGGCAATAATACCGAGCATTTCGGTGTATTCTTCGGGGTCGAAGCCGGGTTGCAGGTGTTTGGTTTGCGCATGTATCTGCCCGGTGAGCAGTAAGGCAAAAAACATAAAGATGAATTTTTTCATCAGCCGAAGTGTTTGTACAAAAATATCTATTTTACGATGAAACAAAAAAGAAAACGCCCCGGTAAACGGAGCGTTTCTCAACAAGTACACAGGTATAAACACTATTTTTTGGGTTTTTCAATTTGAAAAACATCGCTGAAAGCACTTTCGAAAGCATTCTTTGGCAATGCACCGGCAGCCATTTGGGGTTGACCGTTCAGGGGAACGAAAAGCAATGAAGGAATACTCCGTATGCCGAAAACCGACGCCAGTTCCTGTTCTTCCTCAGTATCAATTTTGTAGAAATCGATTAATCCTTTGTAATCGCCGCTAAGTTCATCGATAACCGGACCGACCATTTTGCATGGACCACACCAGTCTGCATAAAAATCAATAACTGCGGGCTTGTCGCCTTTAAATTTCCATTCTGTTTCGTTTTCGTAGTCGAAAACCTTGTCGAGGAAGCTTTGCTTGGTTAAATGTTCTGCCATTTCTGTAAAGTTTTTTATTTTTGTACGCTTTTAAAACAGATAGCCTATTAAAATGTTCAACAATTGATGACAGATAATGATAAATATTTGGTTTTGCCCGAAAACAATCTGTTTACAAAGGCCGGTGAACTAGCAGCTGAAATGCATGCTGAGGCCTATCTGGTGGGTGGTTATGTGCGCGACATGTTGTTGTGCCGTTCAGGAAACCCCGACATTGACATTGTGGTAACCGGAGATGGAATTGCATTTGCCGAAAAACTGGCAGCCTCGTTGGGTATATCGCAGGTGACTGTTTTTAAGAATTTTGGTACCGCCATGTTTCATTTTCACAATGTGCAATACGAATTTGTGGGGGCACGCAAAGAGTCGTACGACCGCAACTCAAGAAATCCATCGGTGGTGCCGGGTAGTCTGACCGATGACCTGAACCGCCGCGATTTTACGATTAACGCCATGGCCATCAGTTTGCAATGCAACGATTACGGAAAGCTAATCGACCCTCATGGTGGAATGAATGACCTGAAAAATGGAATTATCCGCACACCACTGGAGCCTGATATTACTTTTTCGGACGACCCGCTACGTATGTTACGGGCTATCAGATTTGCCTCGCAGCTGGGGTTTACGCCCGAAGCCGAAACACTTGCGGCCATTGAGCGTAATGCCCACCGCATCGAAATTATTACACAGGAACGCATCCACACAGAACTCAATAAAATTATTGCATCCCAAAAACCTTCTGTAGGTTTTCGTCTGCTGAAACAAACCGGATTGCTCGCGCTGATTTTTCCCGAACTCGACTTGATGTCGGGCGTCGAAACGCAACATGGTATCGGGCATAAAGACAATTTTTACCACACCATACAGGTTCTCGACAATCTTGCTGCGGTCAGCGATGATTTATGGCTGCGGTGGTCGGCATTGCTGCATGATATTGCCAAACCGGTAACCAAAAAATTTGTTGAGGGACAGGGCTGGACTTTTCATGCGCACAATTTTGTCGGCGAAAAAATGGTGCCACAGATATTCAAGCGTCTCAAACTTCCGATGAACGAAAAAATGAAATACGTTCAGAAGTTGGTGGGTTTACATATGAGACCAATTGCTCTGGTCGAGGAAGAAGTTACCGACTCGGCAATCCGCAGGTTATTATTTGAAGCGGGTGACGATATTGACGATTTGATGAAATTGTGTGAAGCCGATATCACCTCGAAAAACGAAGAAAAAGTAAATCGTTATCTGAAGAACTTCAGTATGGTGAGAGCAAAGCTGAAGGAAGTGGAAGAAAAAGATGCCCTGCGCAATTTTCAGCCACCGGTTTCTGGTGAGGAAATTATGTTCGTGTTTGGATTGGAGCCTTGTCGTGCCATCGGTGAAATAAAAAATGCCATTAAAGATGCCATTCTCGATGGTATTATTCCGAATAAACGTGATGAAGCACTGCGGTTTATGTACAGCAAGGGGGTCGAGTTGGGTTTGGAAATAAGGAATACTATCGAGGCTCCAAACCCTGATTAAATGTCAACTTCGGGTTTATAGCCATCGCAACGCACCACCATGGCGTTTTCGTAATAGCTCCAGGTGCCAGCTACTTTGGGAATAATCAGCGATTTTACAATTCGTTGGGCTAGTTCATCGCTTTTTAGCAGTCGTTCCTGTCCGGAATGAATCATAATGCGGAAACGGGCATTGTCATCAACATTATCAAGAAAATCGTTTTCAGCAAAGCCCGGCATATAATACACTATACGTATTCCTGCACTTAAAAACTCACCTGATGCCGAAGCTAATGCCCCATGTAAGGCTTTCACAGAGGCAACCATGAGTTCGTGACCCGGAAATCCTGTGGTTTCGGTTATGCTGCCAACAACGACCATTGCCCGGGCTTTCTGCTTTGCAATAGCTTTGATTATTTTCAACGGGATATCAAAATTATTCGCGTAATTATTGGAATACCTTCCGGGTTCAACCAGCAAAAAATCGTAATGTTCTGTTCCTGCATCGATTTCTGCTAATAGCGATTCAACAGCCCCTGCCCTGTTCAGATTAATGCAGCGAAGCCCCGTTTCTTTTATTGTTCTTTTCCAGTCGGTTGCTTCACCAAATAATGCGGCTGTAAGATCAGCACCCCGCTGCACCAATAATCGGGAGGCTTCCCGGCTTACTGCATTTCCGGCACCCAGAAGGAGTACTTTTGTTCCTGCAAAATCGCGGGCAGGGGTTAGACTGATGTTATTTTTGTGTTGAGGAACCTCATAGGTAAATGCGCCATAATTTCCACCTACTCCGGCCATAGCGCTGAGGATTCGTGTACCGGGATACAAGCGGTTTTGTTCCCTAAGCATCGACAGACTTATGGGAACTGTAGCACCCGATGTGTTACCGAATTCAAACTGTTCCTCCATAAATACTTTATCGGGTGCAATACCCAATTTCCCGGCCACAGGCAGCAATATGGCATTTCCGGTTTGATGAGGAATGAAAATATCGACATCATCGACTGACCAACCGGTGTTTTTCAACGCCTCGATTGCAGCAACCGGAATGTTTTCGACGGCCCGGTCCTTTATGACCGAGTCGTCCATATAAAGATTCCATTTTTTATCGACGCCCACAAAATCAACCATCGAAACATCATGGTAATTCACCACATTGAGCAAACCTCCGCGGCTGTCTTCAAGTTTACGGGTTAAAATTACTGCGGCAGCACCATCACCAAAGGTGACAAAAGGAACAAATTTGATGCGGTTTGCCAAAAATGCCGACATGGTTTCGCTGTGAACAATCACAACATTACTGACTTCGGGGTGCTGATCCATATATTCGCAGGCGCGTTCCAGATTTATATTGAACCCGGCACATCCGCTGGCCAGTGTAAATGTAGGCGTACTATTTTCAAATGGAACCAAATAGGCCTTAAGCGTTGCAGCCATTCCGGGAGCCTGTTCGTGAGGAGATACCGTACTCAGAAACCAGGCACCTATGTCGGACGCATGAGTGCCCGAATCCGAAAGTGCGTTTTCGACTGCCCTGATGGCCAGATCGAGCGACGACTCGGCAAAATACATTTTTTTATGTGTGGGCGGAAATGGTGTAACATGGTGTCGTTTGCTGAAACCCATTTTTTCTTCAGCAAAATAATCAAACGGCGTTTTATCGGGGTGGGTGCGCTGATACTCTTTGTAGTTTTTACTTTCGAGAATTTTTTCATGGCTGAAGCCACTCAGATGGTAATGGTCGAGAGCCGCTCCAATTTCGTTGTTGCTTATCGCATAGCGTGCTACTGCGTGTCCTGTCCCCGAAAAATAATAGCGTATCATTGGTTAAGCAATTTCGTGCGTGAATATTTTATATAAATCAAACAAGCCATAATTCGGGACAATCAGACCATGCTCAGTCTCGCAATGATCAGGCGAAAACAGAAAGGCTGATTTGCCATAACCTCCCCAGGGTCCGGAATAGCCTTGTTGCGGGGTAATGAGGTCGAGAAAATCGCTGTTCTCAAAAACAAATGCATGATTATTCTTACAATGGTTACGGAGCCTGGCCGATATGGCGTTCTCTCCATAAATACTTACTGCCAGCGGATATTCGTTTTTATTAAGAAGCTCTTCAATTTCGGAGTTTTCGGCAACCTTAATGCTTAATGCCGGAATAAAATGATAATGTTGCCATAGTTTACTGTTGGCATCAGGTTCTATAATTATTGCAGGATTTACCAAGGTTCCGAAAACGGTGTCAATCAGGGAGTAACTCCATGCCTCTGCACCGGTAGTCACCGCATGTTCGATGGAATGCTCGGCCAGACGAACAATACTCGGATAATGAATGGGTGTAACAAAATCGGTTTCAGGGTTCAGTCCTGTTTTAATTTGTAAGAATTCAGCTTGTAAAAGCTCAAAAAATCTGCCGGTATCTACATCACGGCTAATAATGCAGCGTTTGTGGCAAATGGCTGCCTGCCCCGATACAATACAGGTTAAACGGGCAATACGGTGCGCCCTGCTTTCAAGATCATGATTGTCGAGAACAACCACGGTGTTGTTTCCGGGGCCAAAATAGAGCAGCGTTTTTCGCTTTTCTTCAACCACGGGAAGATATTGTTCCACCCATGTATCGCCATAAATCAGCAGACTACTGAATATATCATCGTGGAGTGCCATATCGAAAAACTCTTTCGATGACGATGCAAATCTGATATTTTTGAATGTACTGCTTTCGGAAAGAATCGAAGCAAATAGTTGGCTGTATGATTTCAGCAGCGACGGAAAATATATTAAAATCGGAAGTTCACTGCCATTGGCCAGCAATGCAGGGGCAAGACTCAATCCAAGACTTACAAACGAGGGATCGCCATAACACGAGTATATGGCTATTCCACCCCGGCTACTGCGGGTTTCGTGAATTACGCTATTGGCGTAGCTTCTCAGTGTGGCTGTACCCCGATCCACATTATCGAGATTTACCCCGAGATTTGTCATACTGTCGAGGCTATTGGCTTCGGCAAGAGCTAGCCTGTGTTTTTCGAAAAGCGAAGCCATTTCGTTGAGCAGGTGGCTGTTGCGGTGTGTGTGGATGTTTTTCATGTTGTTAAAATGCGAAATATCCGTCTTTTCGTACCAATAGCTTATTCTCGTAAATATTGCGTGTATTAATCACTTTGGGAAGGTAAAGCGACCGTACCATCCGGTCGGCAATTGCGTTCACGTCAATCAGTTCCGGTTGTTTAATCTGAAGCATTGCTGCATTTTTTTGCGCCTTATCGAGTAAATCGCCCATACCTCCGTCGATAATGCCGGGCATATAATAAATGCAGCGTATTCCATTCCTATAGGCTTTCGATGCAAATTCAACCGCGTAAGAATGCAGGGCTTTTTTTGAGGCCACGTAGGGGGATGAGCCCGAAAATTGGGCATCTTCGGCCACTGAGCCGGTGAACAATATCGTTTCGCTGATTACCGGGGCAAGCGTTTCGTTAAGCTGTATTGCTGCTGCAGTATTTACCTGCCAGGCAAACTGCATATCTTCGCTGCTGATATTGGAAGATCGGTCGACTTTGCCCGAAACAGCAGCTGTATGTATCAGGTAATCGACACGCCTGTGCTTGTTTAAGATAGTTTCTGCAAAGGCTTTGACACTATCGGAATGGCTAAAGTCAGCCTGTATATATTCAGTTTGAACCGGATAGAGTGTAAGCAGTTTTTGCAAGTTTTTTATTTTATCGTTACCGGAATTATACTGTAATATCAGGTTTGCACCACGGCAAGCCAACTGGGCCGCGATGGCTGATCCTAAGCCTCCGGTACTACCGGTAAGAATGGCTGTTTTACCTTTAAGGTCACGGGTATCGCAATTAAACCCGTCAAAATTGGGAACTATATAGCTGAATCCCCCGTATTCGCCACCCAATCCGGCAACAGCCGTTATCAGTTTTTGCCCGGGTTTGAGTCTTCCTGAGCTTTTTAGCTTTGCAATAGCTACCGGAACCGATGCACCCGAAAGATTTCCGAAGCTGTATTGCACCTCCTGGAACAAACGGCAGGGAATAATATCGAGGTTTTTGGCAACTTCATGAACGATAGCGTTTCCGGTTTGATGCGGAATAAACCAGTCGGCTTCTGCCGGAGTAATGTTCATTTTTAAGGCCAGATTTTTGGCAATGTTTGTAATATTGGGTACTGCACGCCGTTTTACCATACGCGGGTTCATGTACAAATCACCTTTGCGGTTGGCTCCCAGAAAGTCAATCATCTGCAGGTCTTCGCCATTTTCGACATCAATAATACCTTCTTTCTGTTTACCATCGATGCGGCTAACTACCACAGCAGCAGCACTATCACCAAATGTTACAA
>JAGOEF010000071.1 GCA_017997855.1 Bacteroidales bacterium | reverse complement strand
GATGAATGGCATCACCAAATCAGTGATTTTGTACTTTTCGGTAATGTCGCGTAAAAAATACACATCTTTAGGATTGATGCGCTCATCCTGAACTGCAACATTCAGTGCCGCATTATCCTTAATTTTAAAATAAATGCGACCGTCGACACACAAGGGGTCAACCGTCTGGGCCGATAGTATTCCCATGGCCGCGAATACAAATAAAATCAAAGTCAATAACTGTTTTTTCATAATTTCTATTTTTAAAATTGTTTTGGTTCTAAATCTCAGGCATCAAATTTAGAAAAAATATTTCATACTTCTATTACAGAACCTGTAATTATTTTACGATGGATTTACGTGCACGAAGCACATGATGTTTGGGTGGAGGACCGGGCAGGCGCTCTACACTAAAACCTGCGTCGCGCAATGCTTGTTTAACAATTCCTTTCGATGAATACGTAAGCAAAACAGCCGCTTCAGTCATTAAATCATAAAGCTTTTTAAACACCGGCAAACTCCACATCTCAGGTTGTTTTTCGGGCGAAAATGCATCAAAATATACAATATCAAATAGTAGCGTCGTTTCGTAATCCTGGATTGACACACAATGTTTGGTCAGCCGGAAATCAGGGGAAAGGCTTACACATTTTTCCCAGGCTGCCGTGGCATTCGAAAAACTGAAATCCGGAAGACTTTCTTGCAACAGGTAGTCATGCATTTGCATTGTGGAAACAGGAAGCGGAAAAACATCCAGCCCATGGTAATCGATTTGGTTATGTAAAACCCTATTTTTTCGGAACGAAAGCAGGGCATTCAAACCGGTTCCATATCCAACTTCAAGAATATTTAATTGCTGGCCCGAAAAACATGCCAGACCGTTTTGAATATACACCAGTTCCGATTCGGTAACCGCCCCGTTTCTGCTGTGATATACCTCGTTCAAATCGAGATTAACAATTGTCTTTGAGCCATCGGGAGTTATAATTTCTTGATACTTAGTCATCATTCGTCTAAATAACGTAAAATCAAAAATAATGCAAAAATCAGATTTATTTTTTTCATATTTTAGCAGAGTTAAAATAAACCAAATTTCGCAAATATGAAAAACTTTTTCCTCAATGCAGTGATTTCCCTGGTACTGTTGGCCGGGAGTACTACTTTGTTTGCACAAATTTCGGAAGGTGGCATCCCGCCCAGCTTTTCGGAATTAAAGTCGAGTGAATCAATCGATTTTGTTACTATTGCGCCTCCCGACATGGCCGCAATTATGCAGGAAGACATGCAGGATGAAAAAAACGGCACCATGTATAAAGTTGCCCGTTTACTCGATGTAAGCCTGAATATGGAAAATGCGGGTACCTGGGATAATCTGGAAGATGGAACCCCGGTTTGGCGTTTGCATTTGCAAAGCCGAGGAGCTAAAGGTATGGCCTTGCATTTTGATGGGTTTAACATTCCCGACGGAGCAAAGTTTTTCGTTTACACTCCCGATCATTCTATGGTTTTGGGGGCTTTTACATCGTATAACAACAGTGGCAGCAATGCTACCTCCATTGGAATGTTGCCCGGTGAAGACCTGATACTGGAATATGTTGCGCCACGTGCAAATTCCAAAACCTTTGGTTTTAAAAAGGTTACTGAGCCTGAAATTCAAATTGGGAATGTATCATATTTTTACAGAGGGATGGAGCTTTTCGGTTTTGGATCAAAAGGAACCGGATTCGGAGCCTCCGAAGACTGCGAAGTAAATATTAACTGTTCCGAAGGTACCAACTGGCAGATTCAGAAAAAAGGCGTTGCCCGTATTTATACGGTTGCCGGTGGTTACGGTGGTTACTGCACCGGAACACTGGTAAATAACACAGCCAATAATGGCACTCCCTATTTTCTCACAGCCGATCATTGCGGAGGTGGAGAAGCATCAACCAGTGAATTCAACCAATGGGTATTCTACTTCAATTTCGAAGCTTCGGGATGTACCAACCCCGGTTCATCACCTTCGTCCAATTCAATGACCGGTTGTAGTAAAAAAGCACGTTCACCCATGAATGGTGGTTCCGATTTCTTGCTTTTGCAACTTAACAGCACGCCCCCGGCAAATTATGGCGTTATTTATAATGGTTGGAACCGTGCAAATACCGGAAGTCCAAGCGGTGCTTCGATTCACCATCCGGCAGGAGACATAAAAAAGATATCCACCTATACTTCCACATTAACACAGGCAACCTATAATGGTGGTACTGGTAGCATTGGAGCTACCAATGCCCACTGGCGCGTTGTATGGGCAGCTACTGCCAACGGTCATGGAGTTACGGAACCGGGATCTTCGGGTTCCCCGATTTTTGATAACAACGGCAGGGTTGTTGGGACACTTTCGGGAGGATCATCCTACTGCGATGCTACCTCATCACCTGACCTGTACGGTAAATTCTACTACCATTGGGATCAATACGGAAGTACCAATGCTGACAAACTGAAACCCTGGCTTGACCCACAGGGAACCAATCCGACAACCCTGGATTATTATAATCCGAACAGCACTACACTGAATGCCAATTTTACAGCCTCACCGACTACCGTTACTGCTGGGGGAACAGTGAACTTTACGAACACTTCAACGGGAAGCCCCACCTCTTATTCATGGTCGTTTCCCGGTGGAACACCCTCAACATCTACTGCAACAAACCCAAGTATTGTTTATAATACTGTAGGAACATATAACGTTTCTCTCACAGCAACATCAGGTTCAGGTTCTGACACTGAAACCAAAACCGGCTATATTACTGTGACAGCTCAAGGCAGTGGTTTTAGTCTCGATTTTGAATCGTGCACCGATTTTCAGGTTGATGGATTTACTCCCTGGACAACTTATGATGGTGATGCTTCAGGTACTTATGCCATCAACGGGGTAACCTTTACCAACCAGAATTACACGGGTTCCTGGATTGCATTTAACCAGTCGGCTACCACACCAGCAGCAGGAACACAATGGGCTGCACATGGCGGAAGCCGTTGCGGGATTTGCTTTGCCGCAACAACACCTCCAAACAACGACTGGCTGATATCACCACAGCTCACCATGCAAAGCAATGGAAGCATCACTTTCTGGGCTAAATCTGCCACTGACCAGTATGGTCTGGAAGTATTCAACGTGAAGGTAAGCACAACCAATGGCACATACAGCAGCTTCACTACCACACTGCCCTCGGCTTCGAATGTTCAGGCACCAACCGAATGGACCCAGTATACCTATTCGTTGTCAGCTTATAACGGACAGAATATTTATATTGCCATTCAGTGTGTGTCGAATGATGCCTTCGGCTTTATGATTGATGATATTGTGATAAACACCGGCACTGCCGCCGGCACCGCCCCCGTTGCCAATTTTGTAGGCAATCCGACATCGGTTACGGCAGGTGGTACCGTTGCTTTTACAGATCAATCGACCAACTCACCCACTTCATGGTCTTGGTCGTTCCCTGGTGCTGCCACAACCACTTCAACGGTTCAGAATCCTTCGATAGTGTATAATACACCGGGCACCTACAACGTAAGCCTTACCGTAACCAATGCCTACGGCAACGACTCAGAAGTGAAAAACGGATATATCACGGTTACTCAGGCATCCACCGGTTTCAGTCTTGATTTTGAAGCCTGCACCGATTTTCAGGTTGACAACTTTACACCCTGGTCAACCTATGACGGGGACGCTTCTGCTACGTATTCAATCAATGGGGTTACCTTTGCCAATCAGGGTTACACCGGTTCATGGATGGCTTTTAACCAAACAGCAACCACACCGGCTGCCGGAACTGAATGGGCTGCCCATGGAGGAAGTCGTTGCGGTATTTGCTTTGCAGCCACCACCCCTCCCAATAATGACTGGCTGATATCGCCACAGCTTTCGATGCAAAGCAACGGGAGCATCACATTCTGGGCTAAATCGGCTACCGATCAGTATGGTCTCGAAGTGTTCAACGTAAAGGTTAGCACAACAAACGGCACCTACAGCAGCTTTACAACCACATTGCCCTCGGGTTCGAACGTTCAGGCTCCAACCACATGGACACAGTATACTTTCCCCTTGTCGTCATACAATGGGCAAAATATTTACATAGCCATTCAGTGTGTGTCGAACGATGCCTTCGGATTCATGATTGACGATATTGTGATAAACACCGGCACAGCGTCTGGAACTGCCCCGGTAGCCAATTTTGTCGGGAATCCCACTACGGTTACCGCAGGTGGCACCGTTGCCTTTACCGATCAATCAACCAATTCACCCACTTCATGGTCGTGGTCATTCCCCGGAGCAGCAACTACAACATCGAGTTCTCAGAACCCTTCAATTGTGTATAATACACCGGGAACCTATAACGTAAGTCTCACCGTAACCAATGCATATGGCAACGATTCGGAAGTGAAAAACGGATACATCACGGTAACAGCAGCAGGAAATGCACCTGTAGCGAACTTCTCGGGCAACCCCACAACCGTGGGTGCCGGAGGAACCGTTTCGTTCACCGATTTGTCGACCAACTCACCTACTTCGTGGTCGTGGTCTTTCCCCGGAGCAGCAACTACAACTTCGAGTTCTCAGAATCCTTCGATAGTTTACAACACACCGGGAACCTACAATGTAAGTCTCACCGTAACCAATGCCTATGGTAACGACTCGGAAGTGAAAAACGGATACATCACGGTAACCCAACAGGGAGGTACAGCACCTAACGCAAACTTTGTAGGCAACCCAACCACTGTTTCGGCAGGTGGAACCGTTGCATTTACCGATTTATCGACCAACACACCTACCTCCTGGTCCTGGTCGTTCCCGGGAGCTGCAACCACTTCTTCGAGTGCACAGAATCCTTCGATTGTGTATAACACTCCGGGCACCTACAACGTAAGTCTTACAGTAACCAATGCCTATGGCAACGACTCGGAAGTAAAAATCGGATACATCACAGTAACCCAACAATCGGGAAATGCACCTGTGGCAGATTTTGTTGGTAATCCCACCTGGCTGGTAGCCGGCAACAGCGTTTCGTTTACCGATCTTTCGACCAACTCGCCCACATCATGGAGCTGGTATTTCCCCGGATCTTCTACCACCAATTCGAGTCAGCAAAACCCGACCATTGTATACAGTACACCAGGAACCTATAATGTATTCCTTACCGTTACCAATGCTTATGGCAGCAATTCGGTTGCAAAACACAGCTATATCACGGTTGTGCCACCGGTAACAAACTTTAGTCTGGATTTCGAAGACTGCACCGATTTTCAGGTGGATAATTTTGACCCATGGACAACATTCGATGGTGATGGTGTAGGAGTAAATAATGTTACCGGTACTGTATTTATCAATCAGGACTATATCGGTTCGTGGATTGCATTCAACAACGATTTAACGGCTCCCGCAGCACCTGCTGAATATGCACCTCATGGTGGCGACCGCTGTGGTATTTGCATGCCCGTTACCGGAACCAACAACGACTGGCTCATCAGCCCGCAGATTACATTGGGCAGTAATGCAGAATTCTCGTTCTGGGCAAAATCGGTTTCTTACATGGCCGTATCCAACTTTAAAGTGTTGATTAGCACTACCAATACAAACCCCGCTAGCTTTGTTCCAATTTCGGCAGGACAGAGCGTTATGGCACCCACGGTTTGGAACCAATTCACCTACAATCTGAATGCATACAACGGACAGACAGTATATGTTGCCATACAGTGCAACGCCTCCGGCCATTATGGCCTCATGCTCGATGATATCAATCTGGTATCGGCAACAGCCATAAGTCATGAATCCTTCTCAGGAATCAAACTCTATCCCAATCCGAACGAAGGAAACTTCGTGATTGATGCCGGCGATTTTGATGGGAATCTGAATGTAAACGTAATGAGTCTCAACGGACAATTAATGAATGTAGAAACACAACGTAGCGGAAATCTGATTTACATCGATCTGGGCAATGTTGCCGACGGAATGTATTTCGTAAGAGTGAGCAACGGACAAAGTTTGAAAACATTCAAAGTGTCGGTCCTTAAATAACCAGACAGAATAAAAAAAAGAGGCTGCCAATTTCGACAGCCTCTTTTTTTATACTGGTTCTCCGCCTTTTTTCCGAACAATAAAATCATCAATCCAACGGAAAAAAATATTTACAAAAACAATGGCAGCCGTGCAAATCAAAACTTCAAGGTATAAACCACTGGCAGCCAAACACCCCATTGCAGCACTGCACCAAATTGTGGCAGCAGTAGTTAAGCCCTGAATTGAGATTCCCTGATGTATAATAACCCCAGCTCCTAGAAAACCCACCCCGGTGACTATCTGACCAATAACACGGGTTGGGTCAACGTTGCTTCCACCCATAAAATGAAACGATATCATTGTAAACACAGCAGCCCCAATAGCCACCAGCGTATTGGTACGAAGCCCTGCATTTTTACGGTGAAACTGTCTTTCGAGCCCGATACATGCACCGGCGAGCAGTGCGACACCCAAACGTATTGCAAATTCTTTGGTTTCCATAGCTACATTTTTCACAAAGATAAATAAATGTCAATCGACACAACGGTTAAAAATTTCATCAAACTTAGCATGCTTTTACGAATTGGAACAAAATTAGAGATTTCTTCGGGTAATTAAAAAAATGCGCTTACCTTTGCGCGCCATTTTGGGCAGGATTTTAAAATTGAAAAATGCAGGCTATCAGAAACATCGCGATTATTGCGCACGTTGACCACGGCAAGACAACCCTGGTTGACAGAATTTTACATCAGGTACAATTGTTCCGTGAAAATCAGGAAATGGGTGAATTAATTCTCGACTCGAATGCACTGGAACGTGAACGCGGAATTACCATATTATCGAAAAATGTATCAGTACGTTACAAAGGTGTAAAAATCAACATCATCGACACGCCAGGCCATACCGATTTTGGCGGCGAAGTCGAACGTGTGCTCAATATGGCAGATGGCGTGTTACTTTTGGTGGATGCCTTCGAAGGTCCTATGCCACAAACCCGTTTTGTGTTGCAGAAATCTCTGGAACTTAAGCTAAAACCTATTGTGGTAATCAACAAAGTTGACAAGCCCAACTGCCACCCCGATGTGGTTCAGGAACAGGTATTCGAATTGATGTGCAGTCTGGACGCCGAAGAATTTCAACTCGATTTTCCTACAGTTTTTGGTTCTTCGAAACAAGGGTGGATGGGTCCCGACTGGAAAACACCTACCCACGACATCACGTATCTGCTCGATATAATTTTGAAACATATACCGGCACCCGTCGAAAATCCGGGGCCTTTGCAAATGCAGATTTCATCGCTCGACTATAGCTCATACCTGGGTCGTATTGCAGTAGGCAGGGTTATCAGGGGCAGCATAAGTATGGGCAAACAGGTTCTGGTTATGTCACGCGATGGCAGCAATTCGCTGTCAACAATAAAAGAATTATACCGATTCGAAGGACTGGGAAAAGAAAAAGTGAAAACCCCGATTGAATCCGGAGAAATTGTTGCAGTCATGGGGCTCGAAAGCTTCG
>JAGOEF010000070.1 GCA_017997855.1 Bacteroidales bacterium | reverse complement strand
GTGGGATGCTGCTGTACGACCCTAACGGCATCACCAGCCCTCCTACACGTACCGACATTAACATTTACAAGGTAGAAGCTACTGACACTGCTGTTAAAATGGGTATCGCAAAGGTTTTCAACATGATTGTACTGGGCGGTTATATCAAAATCAAGCCCATCGTAAAAATCGAAAATGTGATGAAAGGACTGAAGAAGTCACTCCCGACACGTAACCACAACCTGCTCCCCATGAACGAAGATGCCATTAACAAAGGCCTCGAAATTGTGGAAGTTGTGAATGCGTTGTAATCAAAAGCAAAAAATAAAAAAAGCGTTGTCGGTTGGCAACGCTTTTTTTTTCTGTTATTGAAATATTCTTCTGAGATCAAGGTCACATCATTCCTCGCTTCCCAACTCAATTTCAGCAACAACGCCATAGTGATCGGCCAGGTCGATTTTTCGTCCTTTGTGCTGCCGCCATGGCCGTAAAATATATTGGTTTATTATGCGGGTTGTGGTGTTGTGCGCCTGAAGAAAAATATAATCGAGCTGCGAGCGACCGGAATTCGGATTCCATGAATTGTTGCCATCAATGGTGTAAGGCAACGAATCGTTTAACGGATAATCGGTAACACCAATCAGTTGTACCATTTCGGAAAATGTTTCTTCATCGGTTTTACAGGTGTTCATATCACCAACCACAAAAACCGGGATTCGTTCGTCTTTATTTCTATCGAGCAACTCACGAATACTGCGATACTGACGGTGACGCACAACAGAGGCTTGCTCTGAACCACCTGCCTGCAGATGGGTTCCCGCCACCTGAAATCTTCTGCCTTTCTTCTCGGCTTCGATAAGCGTGCAACCTTTGGCCGCCATGGCATCGGAATGTACACCACGGGTGTAAATGACATGGTCAACATATTTTAACGGTATCCGGCTCACAATAAGAATTCCGTTGCTGGCAAACCGTAATGCTTTTGTTCTGGTGTTCACCTGATACGGGTATTCGTCGCGAAGCTGTTTACGAAGCATTCGTTTAATTTCGCCATCGAAAACCTCCTGAAACACAATGATATCAAAATCTTGTTCCCTGCAATATTCAATAATCCAGGGTGCCCTATCCGTCTGCATTTTCCGCAACGACGGCGACACTATATCATAATTATCGGGCAACATCTGTATGTTCCATGTAACAATTTTCACCGTAACAGGTTCGGCCTGTGCATACAACCCGTAAGGAGGGTGCAGCAGAATAAGCAGGACAATTGCAAACAACAGGCTGCCCAAATATTTCGCTAAACGCGCAAATGCTGTCTGTCGCACTGAAAGTGTATTATGGTCAGAATAACGCTTCATCCGGTGCCTGAGTTTTGCACAAAATAAGTGATTTTAGCCGTTTGTTTTTTAGGTAGCCAAATGACAATCTCCAATTTTAGATATGCATAACAATTTAAAAGATATTCATCAAACCTGAATAGCGAAACACAATTCAGGTTTGAATTATCGCATCTTGCATAAAGCTGACGAAAAACAAATCAGGTCTGCTTCCATTTATTAGTGATTGCAGAAATGCCCGCCTTCGTGGTGGTGCTGATGTTGCGCACAACTGCTGCCCGAATCCTGAATATCTCCGCTCAGCCATTGTTTAACGGCTGTTTCGGCATTGCCCGAACAACCACGCACCACATCAATACCCCAGTAATTCAGCACATTGATGGCTCCATCACCAATGCCCTCTGCAATCATTACGCTCACACCCTGCTCAGCAAGCACGGCCGCAATATTCGACTTACAACCGCAACCCTGTGGCGATGGAATGCTTTCGACCCTGATGATTTGCTTGCTATCGTCGGCAGTAAAAACCGAATACGACTGGCAATGTCCAAAATGTGAATCAATGTTGCCATCGTAGGCAACCGGAACTGCAATTTTCTTCATAAAATTATTATTTAACAGTGGTATATGCTTTAAATGCCGGTGGGTTTTCGATGGTCTTTTTCACCTTACAATATTCGGCAGCACTCACCAACGCCGGACGGTATTTCTCGGGAAAATCGGGCGGAACCTGTATCTCGAATTCAAAATTTAAGGGTAAACCGCTCTGATTATCGAATTCCATGTGCTGAATGATTCGAATGTTGTCGGTAGGTAAATTGCGGCTGTCGCAGAAAAACTTAACGTAAATTCCGGCACAGGTACCCAGCGAAGCCAGAAACAACTCGAAAGGCGTCGGGGCTGTGTTGAGCCCACCGGCAAAAACCGGTTGATCGGTATTAATACTGTGTCCGTTAAAATTGGCAGTAACCACTTTACCACCTCCAAAACTGATTTCCATATCCATAATACTTGATTTAATTTATTTATTAATAGGAACTAATTCTTCATCATTGTAGCACTCACATGCTGCACAGGGAAAATGATTGCTTTTACCCTGTATCAGGCGGCAACATTTCCGGCAACGATACCAGTCGTTTTCGAGTTGAAAATTACCTCCTTCGATAAGCAACTGCCTGCCTTCGGCAAATGCGACGGCTATATGGCTGAGAGCTCGGTTATAGATTCTTGTAAATGTGGGTCGCGAGACCTGCATCAGAACAGCAGCTTCATCCTGCGACTTCTTTTGGTAATTTACAAGCCTGAAACTTTCGAACTCCTCGAGGCTCATATTCACCGATGTCACCGGAACCGAAGTAATACCAAAAGGTTTAAAACCCTGCATCAGTGGAGGGCTCGATATTTTTCGGCATTTACAGGGACGTGGCATACTATTTTTTTTGCAAATATAATGAACTTACGTTCATAATACAAATTTAAAAAGAAATTGTTCAAAAAAAAGTCTGCTTAAAAGTTATTCGAAAAACGCTTGCATTATTTCATCCCGCGCTGCTTCTTTACTGTTTCGTAAGCTTCCTGCAGCTTCTGGAATTTTTCTTTGGCAGCGCGCTGAACATCTTCGCCCAGGTGGGCTACCTTGTCGGGATGATATTTTACGGCCATCGAGCGATAGGCTTTTTTTACTTCATCATCGGTGGCTGATTTTTCGATTTCAAGTATTTTATATGCAGCATCCTCATCGCCCACAAACATGGCATGAATACTAACATAATCAGACTGCTTCACTCCCATCCATTGCGCCATCTGCCTGATCACAGCAATTTCGTCGGGATGAATTTCGCCATCGGAGGCTGCAATGCCATACATATAATGTAACATTTGCAGCTTAGAAGCATAGTCGAGGTTTATGCGCATCTGTTCACAAACTTCGCGGGCGGGGATTTCCTTTTTAAGCACATCGCGGAGCATTAATAAAGCCTGCTGTGCTTTTGCTTCACCGAAATTGCGAACAAAAAAATTCTTAACAAAATCGAGTTCTGCTTTCTTAATCACCTTATCGGCCTTCATTACCACTGCAGTGATAACGACCAGAGCCACCGCAAAATCTCCGGGTTGGGTGTTTGCATTGGGGCGGATCACTTTGGTGTGGTCGTAAATTGAACCCGCGATAAATCCCACAATCAGTCCGATTGGGCCGCCCAATACCCAGCCCAGTCCACCACCGATCCATTTTCCGTATTTAGCCATTATTTTATATTCAGTTTTTTCAAAATATCGGTTACCTGCGTGCTAACAAAACGGTCTCCGTCATTAATTATTACATAATGTGCCAGTTGACAATACACTTCCTGATCGGGCTGGGCAGCCAGTTTAGCCTTTGCTTCGGATTCTGAACAGGCATCTCTTGCCATTATTCGCTGCAGGCGTAATTCGTCGGGGGCAGTTACTGCCAAAATCGAATTGAATTCGTGCGCAATATTCAGTCGGGGTAACAATGCAGTTTCAATCACACTGAATTGCGCCTCACAAGTGTCGCGCCACGAGAAGTAATCGTTCAGCACAACCGGATGTACAACACTGTCGACAAATGCCTGAGCTGCTTTATCTTTAAAAATCCTGTCTCTGAGAAAGGTTTTATTCAAGCCTTCATTATGGTACAGCGAATCGCCAAAATAATCAACCAATGTATTTCGCAAGGTTTGGTCCGACTCCATCAGATTTCGCGCTCTGACATCGCTGTAATAAACGACAGCTCCCAATATTTCAAGAATATTGCAGACCACCGTTTTTCCGGCAGCAATTCCTCCGGTGAGAGCAAGGTGAACCATGCTATTTTTTTTCGATGATATAGCGGACTTCCTGACGTTGCAGTTTAACATCAGAAACCGCATCGGGCGATACACTGAGCTTTATTGGTATTATTCCGAGTTTTCCTTCGCTGTATTCGGCAACAACTTTAAAATCAGCAGCAGTAATTTTCTCGTAGTTTTCCATAGAAACCTTACAACTAAGTTCCACCTCTTCGGGAATAAACAACACCTTGGAATCGTCGGGGAAACCCGATGGGGTGATTGGAACCTGAAGCACTTTATCGACACATTTCTCAACAGCAATGGTAACCTGTACACTGCCAGGCTCAATGGTTACCTTATCGATTTTCTTTAAAGGAATTCTGCGTTGCACTGATGCGCTTACCATTCCCAGTTTAATTTCTTCGGTTTCTACCGAGTCTATTTTAGCCAAATCGCGGCCATCTCCATAGATTACTACGGAATCGGGCATGAGTTTTAACTTACCTGACTGTTTAAAATGGGCATCAACCACGTAATCGAGGTTCAGAGCAACAGGAACGACCTTTTGCGATGCTTTTACGGTTTTAAAAAACAAGGTATCGGGTTTAATCTCAATAAAAGTAACATCATTATCAAAGCGTTTCATCATAAACTCAACGAGTTTCGAACTGGCGCAAAACAAAGTGGTACGGTCATCAGGCAAACGGCTGAGCTTGTGTTCACTCAGGTCGATTACCACAGGAACCCGGCTAAACGTGTACTTATATTTCAATAAATTATATCCATGCCCTTTCACGGTAACCGATATTTCGTCGGGCAATTCTTTTACCGCAACACCTTTGTATGGAAGGTTTTCGAATTTAATTTTGAAATCAATATCGGTTACATATTCCTTTTCGAGGGCATTCAGAAACCACAGGGTAGCCGAAACGAGCACAAAAATCAGAAAAACCAGAAATTTTTTATTCCTGACAGCAGCTTTCAGATAACGATAAAGCTTCGAGTGAAACGGTATTTTATCGTCTTGAGGCAAAACTTATTTGCTTTGCGGAATCTCGCCGGGATTGCTGATAATGGCGTTTTTGTCAACACGGATTTTTACATCTTTATCAACTTCGAGAAGCACTGTTTGCTCGTCGATTTCATGAATAAAGCCATGAATACCACCGGTTGTAATTACTTTATCACCCTTTTTTAAACTTTCTCTGAATTTGCGGGCTTCTTTCTGACGTTTCATCTGAGGCCTGATCATGAAGAAATAAAAAACTGCGATAATGGCTACCAGAAAAAACATTGAACCCCAGGGACTGCCTTGTTGAGCACCGGCAGCAGGTTGACCCATTAAAAAAATTGACATCATTGTTTGCATTGTATTTATTGCTATTTGGTTATTACATCACATTTAATTCTAAGCTCAACCATATTCGGTTGGGTATTGGCTTCCACCTTAACGGTTTTTGATTGTTCTCCTTCGCGACCTGAACTATCGAAAATAACTTCGATACTTCCTTTTTCACCGGGCTTCACAGGTTCACGTGTCCATTTGGGCGTGGTGCAGCCACACGAAGCTTTCACCTCCTTGATAATAAGATTGCTGCCCCCAGTATTGGTGAACACAAAAATATGAGACACTTTTTCGCCCTGAACCAGCGAACCGAAATTAAATTCTGTCTCTTTGAAGGTAAACTGTGGTAGCTTGCTCATATCTCCATTGCCTTCGGCAGTGTTCGGGTTCTGAATATTGTATTCGTCAACTTTCGAGCTGCTGTTGCCGGAGCCACCATTGCAAGCGACTACTAATAGAAGGATAACAAACAGATAGATAAGCTTTTTCATTGCTTGAATACTTTAAATTTTTTGCAAAGGTATTAAATTACTAAATATCACCAACCAATCCCCGTCCGGTTTTAACAATATTTCCGGATTGCTTCTGATCCAGATAAATTTTTTCGAGAATTCCATTCAGGAACATGCTGCTTTTTTCGGTGCTATAGAATTTCGATATTTCGATAAATTCATTGATAGTTACCCTAGCCGGAATGCCGGGCATCTCGAAAAACTCTGCCATGGCAAGGTGAAGCATCAATCTGTCAATTATGGCAATCCGGTCGAGTTCCCAGTTTTTAATATGTTTTTCGATGATTTCGTCGAAATCATTACCTCTGATAATGGCTGTTTTCAAGAGCTGATTGGCAAAATCGCGGTCGTCGTTGTTCTGGTAAACAGTTACAACATCGCTACTGGTATCGCTATCCGCTTTGATTGAACGTATATATCGAATAATAGCCGAAATTACAAATTCAAGGTCATCGTTCCAATAAATATTGTTTTCTTCGAGCATTTGTTCTATTTCGTTGTTCCCGGCAATGTCTTTATCGAGTATGTCGCATAGAATTTTACGCGATGCCTTGAGGCTTTCATCGTTCTCTGCAAGGAACTTCTCGAAATAGGGCGATTTGCGAAATTCCTGCCACAAGCGCTTCACACTGTCGTATTGCTCAATCCAGTTGAAACTGTTATTCGACCGGTAAGCTGCAAGTTGCTTATTCACTTCCACTTTCTTAAGAATGCTGTTGTTAACAAACAGGGTACTGGGGTTCAGGTCTTCGTCGCTGGGGAGCATTTTGTTCAGCGAATTGGTAATGCGCTCCTCTTCGATATCGCGAAATGCAAACAACAAACACAACAACGAGAAATACAAATCCAAGCTTGAACTCACGCTTCGGTTTAATTCCTGAACAGCACTTTCGATGTCAATAGATTCACGTCCGTGATGCGCATAATAGATTTGCAGCACTTTAATTCGAAGTAAACGGCGACTTATCATAATTTTTAAAGAGCAATAGTGGCACAAAAATAAGCAAATAGAGGTACAATCAAAGCCTTTCGACAAAATTTAAGATTATTTTTATAAATTGTCGCTTATACCCAAGTCAGTAAAAACATTAACCATAATTATTTGATATATTGTTAATTACAAAATATCTCAGAACAAATTATACTGATTCAACCGACATGGATATTCTTCAAATTCGGTAAAAACATGATTTTTATTAGTAAAAACTTGCTTATTTAAAACTATTTACCTATTTTCGTACATTGAGGATAATGAATTTTGTTATGATGCAAGATTACGAGAATAAAGGGAAAGACGAAATCTATTCCAAAGCCATCAGGGCAGGAAAAAGAACCTATTTTTTCGACGTTAAGGAAACGAAAAAAGGTGATTATTACCTGACTGTTACCGAAAGTAAAAAGGTATTCGACCGCGAAGGCAATGCCCATTTCGAAAAACATAAAATCTTCCTGTACAAAGAAGACTTCGAGAAGTTTTCGGAAGCTTTACAAGAAAGTGTTGATTTTATATTTCAAAACAGCCCGGCCGAAATTGAACACGAAGGCCAGCAAGGCATCGATGCCAGTACCGACACGTACAACGACCTGAGCTTTGATGACCTCGACAATGTAAAATAATTCTTTTATTGCTTTATGGTGCCAAAAATAACTGCACCAACTTTTACTATTTAAAAATCAATCCGTTAATTTTCATTAGCTCTTCGTCATCCACATTGTCGAACTGGTTCAATCTGTCACTGTCGATGTCGAGTACACCCACAATTTCGCCAACTGCATTATATAGCGGCACCACAATTTCGGATTTTGATTTCGGGTTGCATGCAATG
>JAGOEF010000069.1 GCA_017997855.1 Bacteroidales bacterium | reverse complement strand
AATTCAACCCATTTTACATTTTACATTTTACATTTTACATTTTACATAAAAACATTTAACATCCACATCTTAAATCTTCAATCACAAATCCGAATTCCTCCTCACTAACTCTCCTCACTCCCTCTTTTTCCATTTCCACTTCCATCTTCCACATCTCGCCCGTATTCACAAAAACCTCACGACCCTCAGGCCGGAACCCCGTCTTCAAAAAATCAACCCAATACCGGCCGTTCGGCATATTCCTTACATACATCCCACCACCCGCAGCCGTCACCTTCCGCATCACCACCTCGCCCTTCTCCGATGTCCTAACCACCACCTTCACACCCGAAATACCCTCACCCGATACTACATCAACAACCCTTAGCTTCAGCGCCATCCGTTCCCTGCCCATCACATAAACCCGCCTTGCGCTACAATACTGCCCATAAAACCCGGGCTCACTCACCCGCACCAGCTCCATCAACAAATCCATACCCTGCAGCAAACCCAAATCCTGCCGCAACAAATCCCCAATAATCCTTGTTGCCCCTTTCCGTTTCACAGCCGCCAACCGAGGTTCCGCTATCGACTCAACATACCGGTCAATCGCCGCCCTGCCTTTAGCCAGCAACGCTTCATCAACACCGTATGCCCCAACATTCCCAAGCTCACTATATGCACACTTCCAAACCACCTCTGCAATATCGCGCACCACCGTGTCAGCCGCATTCACGAAATCACGCTTACTATACGCCGTGGTCGCCGCCACAACCTCATTTCCGGTCATCCGCCCATAACTAAACATCTTCCGGCATACATCCAGTATCACCTCCGTCATCTCCTCCCGCAGTTGCTTCTTCCGCACACAAAACCCCTTCACACTCACCTCCTGTACCTTCCGTGCCGCATCAATTCGCAACACATTCTCATCCCATTGCGCAACCATTGCCTCCATTCCCGGCAAATTCTGTGCGATTCCCCAATGATTCCTCACCACTTCCCGCAGCGTACGTTCCATTACATACTGTCCCACTTCTTGTTTCGTCATATTACATTCAATTAGATTTCAAAACAAATTCTCAAAACATCAATACAAATATATAAAACAATAAAACAACTTAATAAAACACCATAACAAATACAAAAAACAACAAAACAAAATAGAAAAACGCAACAACAAATAAAAAAAACACCATAACAAAATAAAAAAACACCAAAACAAATATAATAAACAATAAAACAAATTAAATAAACATCACAACAAAAACAAAAAACAACAAAACAAATTCAAAAAACATCCGTAGAGACGCGATTTATCGCGTCTCTTTTCTCACATCACCACAATTCAATTCGATTTATCGCTTTCAAATCCCCCTTCGAAGGGGGTAGGGGGATGTATTCCCAAATCTCATCACTCACACTCACACTCACACTGTATCGTCCTAAAAAAAGTTGACAGATTTTATTTAATCCTGACGTAAATCTGTCATCTGTCTCCATCCTACTCATCCATCCCTTCCCCAATCAAAAAATTCCATTATCTTGCGCGGCGTTGAACAAGACGAACAATTATGACAAGAATTGGCCGGCAATTGCCGCACTTTAGCGAGGTTGATGTGGAGAATATCAGGGCGGTGTTTTCTGCCGATAAGCGATGCCGTTATGTGTTGCAAATTCCGTTCAGGCAGTCGCTGTTGCGCATGGGAGCCGATAAGCAGCTTTGCGTGATACTGAAAAACCCCAGCTCGGCCGACGAAAGCATGTCGGATGCCACCATACGTAAGGTTGAAACTTATGTGTACCACCGGTTCCCCGAAGTGTCGATGCTTACCATCCTCAACCTGTTTGCCCTGCGTGCCACCGATGCCGCCGATGTACAGCGCTGCTACAAGTCGTTTGGTCTGCCCTATATTACCGGCGACGAAAACGATGTGTGGTTTCGCAGCGTGTTGGGTCAGTCAGAGATTGTGATTTGTGCCTGGGGCGGCAACAGTGGCATTGACGCGCGTGCCTATGCCGGACGTATTGCCCGTGTGCGCCAACTGATTGTTGATGCGGAATGCAGGCAGGTGTATCGCGTTGCCGGCGGGCAGGCCACGGGTGAACCTTTGCATGGTTTGATGTGGGGTTATCGTTATGAGTGTGTTCCGTTTGAGGTGAAGGGATAGGTTGAGTTGATTTTTGTGGGTGATGGTTGATTATTTACCGCCCGTCGAAATGCCTGTGCTGAGGCTCTCGAAGCACAGATTGCTTCGTCCTCGTGCCTCGTCTATGCAATGACGGGCTGCTTACATGCACCGGACACCATTAACCTGAATTTTTATTAATTTTGCAACTTACAAAACGCATCAGAAAAGATGACACAGCTACACAATCCGTTTACGGCCATGCACAATTACCGGTGCTTTGGTTGTTCGCCCGACAACGACCACGGGCTGCATCTCGGGTTTACGGTTTCGGGCAACGAGGTGCACTGCGCATGGGATATCCCGCCACATTTCGAGGGTTGGCCCGGTGTATTACACGGTGGTATAGCCGCCAGTTTAATCGACGAGGCCGGAGGCTGGTATGTGTTTGCCGTTATCGGGGTGGCCTGCATGACGGTGAATCTGAACATTAATTACCTGAAACCCGTGATGTCGCGCTGTGGTCCGGTGCGTGTGGTGGCCTCGCTCATCGGTCAGAAACGCAGGCTGTGCACCATAGGAGTAAAGCTCTACAATAACTCGGGTGAGCTTGCGGTAGAGGCCGAAGCGCGCTATTACTGTTTCAGCCCCGAGGAGTCGGCCGACAAGTTCCAGTTCCCGGGCAAAGACGCATTTTATTCCGAATAAGTGGCGATGTACGAAATGCTTGGCTGTTACACTTAATTTTATAATTTTATCGAAAATTTATTATGCCTGCCCGTCATCGTCATAAAACAGTAAAAGAGAGCCGTCCGTTGTCGGTTGTTTTGTTCGTATTGCTGGCATTGGTGGTGTTTATACTCTTCCCCAAGGAGCATCATTTTTCGTATGATTTTAAGAAGGGCAGCCCATGGATGCACGACGATGTGATAGCCCCTTTCGATTTTGCCGTGCAGAAAACCCCCGAAGAGATACAGCACGACCGTGATAGTATAGGCAGCGGTTTTGTGGCATACTACTATACCGACACTTCGGTATTGCCGCTGGTGAAGGCCAAAACCCTCGAAAAACTTGAGCAATTGGTGGGCCGTCCGGCGAAAAACCTTCCCGGCGTGGTTTCGGTGCCGCTTTCGGAACGTCTGCCCGCGCAGTTCTACGAGAAGAACGCAATTTTTGTAAGCACCATTCTGGAACAAATTTATGCGAAGGGCGTTATCGAAATTCCCGATACAAGCCGCGGAGCCGGGGTATATATGATAAACCTGTTGTCGGGCAACGAAAGCCGCAGCCTCGATGCACGAACCGCTATGTACAGCCCCAAGGCAGCGTCGCAATATCTGGCCGACATGCTGAAAGACATGAACCGCCGCATGTTTCAGACCGACTCATTGCAGTTGCTGGTGATTGACGAGATATGCCGCAGTGTTGTGTTTAGCCCAAACCTTATCCGCGACGAGAAAACCACGGCTTCGGTACTCGAAGAGGAGTTTAAGAATCTCGTGGTAGCGAGTGGCAAGGTGCAAAAGGGCGAACTTATTGTGCAGCGCGGGCACATTGTTGATAACGATACCTACCGCATTTTGCTGTCGTTGGAGGAGGAATACAGCAACAGCAATGCCGGTGTTAACTTCCGCTGGCTCTACATGGGCTATGGTTTGCTGATTGTACTCATTTTGCTGGTGTATTATCTCCACCTGAATTTCAATTTCAGGAATATCCTGCTGAATCCGAAGCAAATCAGTTTTATCATTTTGCAGATGATGCTGATGGTGCTGCTCACGTATCTGTTCACCACCGTGTGGGATATTAATCTGTATCTGATTCCTTTCGTGATTTTCCCGATACTGGTTTACACCTTCTACAATAACCGCATTGCTTTGGTTAGTTTCTGGATGCTGGTGCTGCTGATTTCGTTTTTTGCACCTAATAGTTTTGAGTTTATTTTTATTCAGATAGTTGCGGGTATGATTGTGCTGTTCAGTCTGCGGAGCATACAGCGGCGATTTCACCTGTTTGTGTCGGTGTTGCTGGTACTGGCGTCCTATTCGGTGTCGTATCTCGGGTTTTCCATTATTCGCGAAGGCTCGCTCGAGTCGATAAAATGGATAAACTTCCTGTGGTTTGGCGGCAATGCGTTTTTGCTGCTCACACTGTTCCCTATGATGTACCTCTACGAGAAACTGTTCGGCTTTTTGTCTGACGTAACGCTTCTTGAACTGAGCGACACCAACAGTCCGGCGCTGCGTGCACTTGCCGAAAAGGCACCGGGCACCTTTCAGCATTCGATGCAGGTGGCCAATCTGGCCGAGAGTGTTATCCGTAAAATTGGCGGCCATGCCTTGCTGGTACGCACGGGGGCATTGTATCACGACATCGGTAAAACCGGTATCCCCGAATATTTTATCGAGAACCAGCATGGGAGGAACATACACGACGGACTGAAGTTTGAGGATAGTGCCAAAATAATAATCGACCATGTGTATAAAGGTGTTGAGGCAGCGCGCAAGTTTCGGATTCCGGCACCCATCACCGATTTTATTAAAACCCATCATGGCACCACCATGACGCGCTATTTCTTTAATTCGTTTATTAATGAGAACCCGGGCGCAGTTGCCAATCCGGCTCTGTTTACCTATCCCGGCCCTAAACCGGTAAACATCGAAACTGCTGTGGTGATGATGGCCGATGCGGTGGAAGCTTCGGCACGTTCGCTGAAAAGTTACACGCAGGAGTCGATCAGCAATCTGGTGAATAAAATTATCGATACACAGGTAGCCGAAAAGCAATTCGAAAATGTAAACATCACTTTTAAGAACATTTCGGAAGCGAAACAAATCTTCATCGAGAAGCTGATGAATATTTATCACACACGTATCGAATATCCCGAAATTAACCCCGGCACGAATGTTTGATACAATTTTTTTTAATCACCGCTGTTATATGGCTATGTTATCGAATTGAATGAAATCGGTATTTTTTGCCATATTGATGATGTCGTGCGGCCTGCTTGCGGGTCAGAATGCCACAATTAACGGCAAGGTGGTTGACGAGGATAACCGCCCGGTGCAATTTGCCAACGTAAGCATTTTTCCGACGGGCAACGGAGCTGCCACCGACAAAACAGGCCGGTTCAGTATTATCGTTCCGGCGGGCAGGGATCTGAGCATTTCGATAAGTTTTCTCGGATACGAAAAATATCAGGAAGCATTGAAATTGAAAGAGGGCGATGTGGTCGAAAAGATTTTTGTGTTGCGCAAATCGGTTGATATGCTGCCGGGTGTCGATATCGAAGACGAAAACGTGAGGCGCGGCACCCTGAAACGTCTGAACCCGATTGCCGCCAAAAACATTCCAACAGCCCATGGTATGGAAGATGTGCTGAAAACCCAGCCCGGGGTTGTGTCGAACAACGAACTCAGCTCGCAATATTCGGTACGTGGCGGCAACTTCGACGAAAATCTGGTGTATGTGAACGATGTTGAGATTTATCGTCCCTTGCTGATCCGTTCGGGTCAGCAGGAGGGAATGAGCTTTATCAATCCCGATATGGTGTCGTCGGTACTTTTTTCTACCGGCGGGTTCGAAGCGCGCTATGGCGATAAAATTTCGTCGGTGCTTGATATCCGCTACCGGAAACCCATTGAATGGGATGCTTCGTTTACGGCCAGCTTTTTGGGCGCGTTTGCCCATTTCGAAGGGCTTTCGAAAGACCGGCGTTTCAGACATATCACGGGTTTACGCTATAAAACCACGCGTTATCTGTTGGGTAGTCTCGATACCGAAGCGGTGTATGATCCGCGATTTACCGATGCACAGACCTTTCTCACTTACGATTTCAATGAAAAGTTCGAGTTAAGTTTTTTGGGCAATTACAGCCACAATTCCTATGGCTTTATTCCCATCGACAACGAAACTTCGTGGGGCACTCTCGATCAGGCGCTCAAGATAAAAATGTATTTCGAAGGTCAGGAGGTCGATAAGTTTCTTACATCGACAGCGGCTTTAACAGGAACCTACAAACCGAAGCAAAATGTGGTTCTGAAATGGATTGCATCGGGCTTTTACACCAGCGAAGCCGAAACCTACGACATTTTGGGACAGTATTATCTGAACGAACTCGACAAACAGCTGGGTTCCGATAATCTGGGCGACAGTATTGCCAACATTGGTGTGGGCTCGTTTCTGAATCATGCGCGCAATTACCTCGATGGCTATGTGATGTCGCTGTCGCACAAGGGACAGTGGGTTCATGGTGAGAATTCGCTCGACTGGGGCCTGAGCTACAAGCACGAAATTTTTGATTACAGTATTAACGAGTGGCAGATGATTGATTCGGCAGGCTATTCGTTACCCTATAGCGACAGTGAGGTGTTACTGTTTAATACCGACACATCGGTAATCGGGCTTTCGTCGGACCGGTTGGAGTCATATGTGCAAAATACCTGGGTTTTCAAGTTGAAGAAGAGCGAACTGGGGCTGAATGCCGGAACGCGCGTGTCGTACTGGTCGTTCAACCGGCAATGGCTGTTTAGTCCGCGTTGCAATGTTTCGCTTTCGCCGAAATGGAAACGCGATTTTGTTTTTCGTCTTTCGGCGGGCATGTATCATCAGCCGCCTTTCTTTAAGGAAATCCGCAGGCGCGATGGCAGTGTGAACAACGATATTCAGGCGCAATCGTCGGTACAGGTAGTGTTGGGCAGCGATTTTCAGTTTACCGCATGGAATCGCCCGTTTAAACTGGTGACCGAAGTGTATTACAAGCATCTCTACAATATTATTCCTTACGATGTTGACAATGTGCGCATACGGTATTATGGCGAGAATTCGGCGCATGGTTATGCCGTGGGCATCGAGGCAAAGGTGAACGGTGAGTTTGTGAAGGGCACCGAGTCGTGGCTGAGCATGTCGCTGATGAAAACCATGGAGGATATCGAGGATGATTATTATACGGTAGAAGACGATAATGGCATTGTCGATACGGTTTACCCGGGGTATCTGCGCCGACCCACCGATCAGCGGTTCAATATGGCCATTTATTTTCACGACTACCTGCCGAGAAATCCTACCTGGCAGGCACACCTCAACCTGCTGTTCGGAACGGGCTTTTCGTTCGGTCCGCCCAATGCCCAGCGCTGGCAGGCTACGGGCAAAATTCCACCTTACCGACGTGTCGATCTCGGCTTGTCGAAGCAGCTTATCGGTGCCAAGCCACTGCGCGAGAATCATCCCCTGCGCTTTATCGACGAAATGTGGCTCACCCTCGAAGTGTTCAACCTGCTCGATATCAACAATACCATTTCGCACATCTGGGTGTCGGATATTTACGGGCGGCAATATGCGGTGCCAAACTATCTGACAGGAAGGCGCATTAATTTAAAACTGAAAGTGAATTTTTGATAAATTGCATGGTTTTTGTAAAAGTGCTCTGGTCTAAAAAATTAATGCTATGAAAAAAATCGGGATACTCTTATTGCTTGTGTTTGCCGTGTCGGGCCTGTTTGCACAAACCGAAGCTCAATCAGAAAATCAGCATTTCGACCCGGCATTATTCCCCGACGGGGTGACAAGCATTACAATTTATGTGCGCGAAGATTGTGGCCGTTGTCACGACATGACACAGGCTTTCGATGATGCCGGTATCAGCTACAAGAAGGTGGAAATGGGTTCGGAAGCCGTACAACAGGAACTCGACAAAAAAATCTACAATGCCTTACCCGTGAAAGGGATGGGGTATTCGGTGCGTTTCCCGGTGGTGGAGTTGAACGATGTGTTGTATTTCAGGCTGGCCAACCACCATGAATTCACGCTTCAGTTTATCGAATTCATGCAAAAGGAGGAATAAACAGATAGAGGGGAGTATAGCTTATTTGAC
>JAGOEF010000068.1 GCA_017997855.1 Bacteroidales bacterium | reverse complement strand
GTCCGGTGGTTGCTCTCAATATTGGTTATGACCCACTCATCGCCAAAATCTAACAACAAATTGAAAAAATCTTTTGTGAAATCCATGTCCCAAATTTAAAACTTTCCACTAAATTTGCAGTAGAACCAATTATTTAATAGCGATGCCGGCCAGAAATTGGTTTTAATCCGCTTATAAAAAATTTTAAATTCAGGAACAGGACACCTGCATTTTACAAATAAAAACGAAGGGCTCTGTCTGGAGCCCCTTGTGATTGTTCATGTTTCTTATTCAATAATTACTTTTTGTGTTGTAATCCGTGTGCCGGAAATAAGCCGTATATAATATGCCCCGGGAGCTAAGTCCAAATCGAAATTTTTCACCATCCTGCCACTTCCTGTTAATGTTTCAGCGGCGATAATCCGACCACTGATGTCGTACATTTCATATCGGCACCGATCATCGGAATGATTGATGCTCAGGATGAATTTTCCGTTGTTGGGGTTGGGTAGAATTTGCATGTCGAAATGGCTTACTTCATCGATTCCCACCCAGATCATGGCAGTTACTGACCAGTTTTGAGTAGTCCCATCTTCCGCTGTTACCAGGTAGGTAAGCGGCCCGTTGGTAAAATTATTGGCCGTTGTTCCACTGAACTGAGGTATCGTGGCAATGCTGGCAGTTGCTCCGGCACTGAGGGTATAGGTGGCAATTTGATTTGTTAAATCGGTGCCTTCTACCACATACAGGACAACCGTTTTGGCATTATTATCAATCGTTGCAGGTTCGTAATCCACAGTGGGGCCAAAGCTGTAGCTCAATATTTCAGTCTCATTGTTGAGAACACCCAAAGTGGTAAAATCTAGCGGTCCAACCCAAACACTTTCGGCCGTCAGGGCACAAACGGAACGCACATAAATACTATATGATGTTTGTGGCGTCAATCCCGAAATTATATAAGGGTTAGTGGCATTGGTTATCAGCGTTCCCCCGGTTTCAGGATTGAATCCCTGAATTCCATACAGAACATCAGCAACCCCTTCGCCGCTGTTATCTGTCCAGCCAATGCTTACGGTTGTAGCTGCCAATGCAAAGGTGTTCAGATTCGAAGGCTGAGCGCAGTTTGCCAGGCTTGTAAAAGTGGCAGGACCTGTCCAGGCACTTTCTCCCATTAAATCGCAAACCGAAAGCACATATACATCGTATGTGGTTTCAGCATCGAGGTTGGTGAGGGTGTACGGATTGCTTACATCGTATAAAATGTTGCCCTCTGTTATGGGATCAAAGCCTGACACTCCATAAACAAGATCCGCCACGCCTTCGCCCGAAACATCAGTCCACGAAACGCTTGCTGTGTGGTTATCCACCGACGAAACGCTAAGGTCTGCGGGTGCATCGCAAACCCAGTCGAAAATACCAATGTTATTAATAAATACATCGGGGCCATGGTCGGATACGAAGTAGAAACGCACATAAATCATATCACCGAATGAACTCAAATCAATAACTCCGGAGCTGACATAAGTACCGGGAGTTGTATTCCCGGCACTACTACCAGAATGAAACTGCGATCCGGTGAGCATCCAAACCTCCGTCCAATTGGCACCATTATCATCGGAAACCTGCAAACTAAGCTGGTCGTCGGGATAAGTACTTTGGTAACGGTGTGACCAATAGAATTCTACCTGTGGATTTGTCAGGTCCGACATGTCAATCAACGGGGTTGTAAGATACGCTGTGCTTCCCGAAGACCATGACCAGAAATTAGCACGAACAGCTGTTCCTCCGTATTGTTGAACAATGCGGGTACCTCCGGTAAGATCCCAGCAATTGGTTATGTCGCTCCAAACAGTAAACTCTTCGAGCCAGGGAAATACTCCGATATTGTCGCAGGGAGTGGTGAAAGAGCTTATGACACTCCAGTGGCTGATGTCGCCGCCACCACAATCAGCCTGAACATACAAGGAATACTGTGTATTAGCGGTAAGACCTTCAATCAGAAAATTCGTTTCAACGAGACCCTCAACGAAAGTTCCTTCCGATTGCGGATCGAAACCTATTGGTCCGTATATCAGGTTCCAGGTAGTTGCTGTTCCTGTTTCGGTCCAGCTGACATTAACCGAGTTGGTCATAACATCGCTGATTACAACATTAACCGGAACCATACAGGTAGGAAAGGTCGTAAAGTTGTCTGAGCCGACCCAATCAGACGTCCCCAAAGCACCACAGTCTGCCATCACGTAGGCAACATATTCGGTTTCCGGCTCTATACCGGTGCTAATTACAAACGGATTATCGTTGATGCTGTTAAACGAAAGTACCTGCGATCCGGTTCCGGGGATAAATCCGGGCAAACCTACTTCAATATTCCATGTATCCTGAACCGACGAATTTGACCAGGATATTTCGGCTCCCTGGTGCGTAATATTGCTGATTGTTACAGACCAAACATCGAGACAGGGAACCGTAGTGGAATAGTTTGCGAAATAATAGGTAGAAGTACCGTCAGCTCCGCACTCGGCCTGTATATAGAAATCATAACCTGTATCGGAGGATAAACCGTCGATGGTAAAAGGATTTTCGCTAATCAAAACTGATGTTCCATCCACGAAATTAAACCCGGATGGCCCATACACAACATTCCATTCTGTTTCGGTTCCTGCTGCCTCAATTTCGATACTGATTGATTCATAGGTAGCATCTGTTAGTATTGTTGAATTAATTGATGGACAAGGAATTAGGGTTGTAAAAGTATAAGGACCTCTCCAAAGGCTCAGATCTCCTTCGCCACAATCGGCCCGAACATATACATCATAGTAGGTAAGTGCATCTAAACCTGTGAGTTGATATTGAGTCGTTGTAAGTCCCTGTACCAAAACACCATCAGTATTCAGGTCAAACCCATTGTACCCATAAATAATATCCCAAAGACTTGCTGTTCCTGTTTCGTTCCATGTAATTTGGGCCGTATGGTTGGTAATGGAATTGCCTGTGACATTGGTAACTTTTGGGCAGGTAGGAGGCACACACTCTGTTATCCAGTTGTAAACAACCTGATTATTGGAATATACCGAAAACCCGCCACCGTAATAAATGGACTCGCCCCAGGGGGTAAGTATTTCGAATGACGCTTCTTCAATCCAGTCTCCCGTATGGAATACGATATTGGTATTCAGGTTGGGACAAAGAGCTACGGTAAATGAACCAGAGCTACCCTCACCTAAGGTTAAATTCTGAACAAAAGACCCGGCTTGAATTATGTCGATGCTGTTTCCATTCCAGCCATCACCATAGGAATCATACAGGTTGAATGTGAAATTACATTTGTCAGCTTCGTAGCAAAATATGGTTGTGAAAGAAACGGGTGTAGACCAGGCACTTAGATCCCCGGCGCCACAGTTTGCCCGAACCCAGACATAGTAATTTGTAGCAGCACTGAGACCGGTCAGATTATAACTTGTCGCACCGGATGCAACCGATGCCGATGGCGTTGTGGCTGCATTTGGAACTGATACTGAGGTGCTGTAGTAGATGTCGTAACCCTCGGTGGGATTCGATGCAGAAGCTGTCCAGTTGATAACTGCCGAGTTGGTTGTAATATCAGAAGAAGTCAATGCGGTGGGCGTCAGACAAGAAGCTGTGCCTGCCACAAACTGTATTTGTGATATATTTGCGGAGGGACCGTAGTTTGCCGCAGGCGGAGCGTTGGGGTCCGGATTATTATAATCATCATAATACAACAAGCCCCTTCCTGAGCCTGAGTCAAACACACTCCAAAGAGCTGTGCAGCTCCAGTTGGGTGTGTTTTCATCAATGGCAACAACAATATTATCGCCTGTGTAAACAAAAGGGGTGGCCAGGGTAATTTCCATCCAGCTATATCCGGTGAGACTTCCTATTTGGCCATTGAAAACCTGTGTCATTGTACTGATTGGTATCCAGTTGCTATTGTCGGTAAAGCCCGACTGAGTAGTGTTTCCTAAATATATGGTCCAGTCCTGCCATGTTGAAAAATCTTCGCCTCCGTATCTGTAATAAAACCGGAGCGTATTAATTTCCATTCCCGGGCTACCTCCGCCTGCTGTAATTTCGCTGGCCAGATATATTTGTTGTGAGTAATTGTAACCATAACAACTCAATATGGGAAAGTAATAGTCTTCATTCGATCCACTTCCGATTTGCACCGTAGTTTGGCAGTGTGACATGTGTGGGCTTACCATGAAAATAAGTAAGCTTAAAGCGAAACTCAGTTTAATTAACCGGTTTTTTCTTCTCAATGACATTTCGAAAGAGCTGTTTGTTGTCATAATTAGCAATATTTAAATACAAAATGTTTTGTTTTAAAGATGTAGGATGTTACTCACCTGATAACTATTTCCGATTTATTAATAAACAAGTATAAGTACGATTTCCTTTGTGCAAAACCTTGCTAATTTATAGTTTATTTTTAACAAATAAATGAATTATTAAATAAATGTAGCAAAATACACGATTTAGATGTGCTGTGTAATTCGGAATATCGGTTTAGCTTTCATAATTGTTCAATTATAGAATTGCTGAAATTATTGCAAACGAATGCGGGAAAATCGTAAGACCGGAATTTTGAAACATTTTGCCTCGTAAGAAAATTGAATGAAGATATGTCTCAATAGATTTTTGATAGAAATACATGCTTTCTTGTTTTGGTAAAACATTTTCATTGGGTGTATTGTATTCCATTATATTTATCTTTGCAGCAACAAAACCGACAGTATGAAACTTTATACCGAAAATCTGTTTAAGAAGTATGGCAAGCGCATGGTAGTGAAAGATGTTTCGGTTGAAGTGGAGCAGGGCGAAATTGTGGGTTTGCTCGGGCCAAACGGTGCAGGTAAAACCACTACCTTTTATATGATTGTTGGTTTGATTAAGCCCTATGGCGGAAAAATTTTTGTTGATGACCGCGATATAACCCGTGAACCGGTCTACAAGAGGGCTCGTCTCGGTTTGGGCTATCTGGCTCAGGAAGCTTCGGTTTTTCGTAAAATGAGTGTCGAAGACAACATTTTATCGGTTCTCGAAATGAGCAAACTCACGAAACGTGACCAAAAGGAGAAAGCCGTCAGACTGCTTAACGAGTTTGGGCTCAATAAAATCAAAAAAAGTAAAGGATATCAGCTTTCGGGTGGAGAAAGGCGACGTACCGAAATTGCCCGGGCTTTGGCCATCGACCCGAAGTTTATTTTACTCGATGAACCTTTTGCCGGTGTTGACCCCATTGCTGTGGAAGATATTCAACAAATTGTGATGCATCTGAAAAAACGAAATATCGGTGTACTCATCACCGACCACAACGTGCAGGAAACACTCTCCATTACCGACAGAGCCTATCTGCTTTTCGAGGGGAGTATTCTTAAGTCGGGTACCGCCGAAGAACTTTCGGAGGATGAACAGGTGCGAAAAGTGTATCTGGGGCAGAATTTTGAACTAAGGCGATAAATGCAGCCATTCTAAGTCGTCATCCCAATTTATTGAATAAATAGTCACAGGAGATTATCAACGTCATTTTGTTAATATCTATTCGTTGCAGCGCAATGTATGCGATTTAAAATATTTAATTTTGGCGTCGAGTGAATAAATCTGTATTTAATGGTCGCCAATTATTCTGAAGAATCCATAAAAACGCTGGAGTGGAGCGAACATATTCGCCGCCGCCCCGGTATGTATATTGGCAAGCTGGGCGATGGTACTTCGCGAGACGATGGTATTTATGTTCTTCTCAAGGAGGTTATCGATAATTCGATTGATGAATTTGCCATGGGCTTCGGTTCGAAAATTGAACTCCAAATCAGCGATTCGTCGGTTTCGGTGCGCGACTTCGGGCGGGGAATTCCACTGGGCAAATTGCTCGACGCGGTAGCAAAAATGAATACCGGGGCAAAATACGATTCCAAGGTGTTCAAAAAATCGGTAGGCCTCAATGGTGTCGGCGTTAAAGCCGTAAACGCATTATCATCAAATTTTACGGTTAGCGCATTTCGCGATGGCGAAAAGAAAACAGCCGAATTTGCAAAGGGAGTTCTGCAACAGGATTTTCCTGTCGAAAAAACCGATGAAGCCAATGGTACTCATGTGGTTTTTACTCCCGATGAGGAACTGTTTTCGGGATACCGGTACCGCCTCGATGTTATCGAGAACATGCTGAAAAATTATGCCTTCCTCAATACCGGACTTTCGATTTACCTCAACGGACAACGCTTCTGGTCGAAAAATGGTTTGCTCGACCTGCTCAACGATAACATCAACAGCGATGTGCTCTATCCGATAATTCATTTCAAAGCCGACGATATCGAGATAGCCTTTACCCATTCGAACCAGTATAACGAAGAATATTTCACCTTTGTGAACGGTCAGCATACAACCCAGGGCGGAACCCACCTGTCTGCTTTCCGTGAGGCTTATGTAAAAACGATAAAGGAATTTTACCGTAAGGACTTCGATAATGCCGACATAAGGCAGTCAATTATTGCAGCCATCAGTATTCGTGTGGTTGAACCGGTGTTTGAGTCGCAGACCAAAACCAAACTCGGCTCGCGCGATATGGAGCCCAATGGTACCAGTATTACAAAATTTGTCGGTGATTTTATCAAAAACCAGCTTGATAATTTTCTTCACAAGAATCCCGAAACCGCCGATGCGATTCTTAGGAAAATTCTGGCTTCCGAAAAAGACCGCAAAGCCATTGCCGATATTAAAAAAATATCGCGTGAGCGGGCTAAAAAAGTGAGTTTACACAATAAAAAATTACGAGACTGCCGTGTTCATTATAATTCCGATGACGAGAAAAGTTCGGAAACCACCATTTTTATTACCGAGGGTGATTCGGCAAGCGGTTCCATCACCAAATCGCGCGATGTGAACACACAGGCGGTGTTCAGCCTCAGGGGAAAACCCCTCAACACCTATGGTATGAACAAGAAGGTAGTGTACGAAAACGAGGAATTTAACCTTCTGCAGGCAGCCCTTAATATTGAGGAAGGTATCGAAAACCTGCGCTATCGCAATGTGGTTATCGCTACCGATGCCGATGTCGATGGTATGCACATCCGCCTCCTGCTCATTACTTTTTTCCTGCAGTTCTTCCCTGAGTTAATTCGCAACGGGCACCTGTTTATTCTGCAAACACCCCTATTCAGGGTTCGCAACAAACAGGAAACATTGTATTGCTACGACGAAAAAGAAAAGCAGGATGCCATAGCCAAACTAAAAGGAAATCCCGAAATAACCCGGTTTAAAGGGCTTGGAGAGATTTCACCTGATGAGTTTAAACGATTTATCGATAAAAATATGCGACTCGACCCGGTTAGCCTTACCAAAGCCGATGCCATCAGCGACCTGCTTGAGTTTTATATGGGCAAGAATACCTACGAACGGCAGAATTTTATTATCGAGAACCTGAGAATTGAAGAAGACGCAGTGAACGCCTGATAGTGATTATTAATTTAGGGAGTATTACCGGATATGAGTACCACCGACCCTGTTGAGGAATTTGATAGCAGCCCGCTGAACGGAGAAAATCCCGAAGAGGTTCATGCTCCCGAAATACATCTTACTCACCTTACGGGAATGTATCAGGACTGGTTTCTCGATTATGCTTCCTACGTAATTCTCGAAAGGGCCGTGCCCCATGTTTACGATGGCCTGAAACCTGTTCAACGGCGCATACTTCATGCCATGAAGGAACTCGACGACGGACGCTATAACAAAGTGGCCAACATCATCGGGCACACTATGAAGTACCATCCACATGGCGACGCTTCCATCGGAGATGCACTGGTGCAGTTGGGTCAGAAAGACCTGCTGATAGACATGCAGGGTAACTGGGGTAATATTTACACCGGCGACTCGGCTGCTGCTCCCCGATATATCGAGGCGCGACTTTCGAAGTTTGCCCTCGAAGTGGTGTTTAATCCAAAAACTACTTTCTGGAAGTCGTCGTACGATGGCAGGAATAAAGAGCCGATTACCCTTCCGGTGAAGTTCCCGCTGTTGCTGGCACAGGGTGTCGAAGGTATTGCCGTAGGCCTTGCATCAAAAATATTGCCCC